>NZ_CASEZB010000017.1:0-105390 GCF_949292495.1 Candidatus Avelusimicrobium aviculae | reverse complement strand
TGCTTCCGTTTGACACGAACCCGTTAGATGTCAGGGGGCGCAAATGACAGGTAGTGGAAACTACTTAAAGTAGTAGCTAGTAGAGTGAGGGCTATGCCCGTATTGTGAAAAACCCCCGGCTACGCCGGGGGATATTTTTTTGTTGGGCAAAGAAAAACCCCGGTTGGGCCGGGGATTCAACGTGTGCTAGGGTTGTTTAGAAGCCGTTTGCCGGGCCCAATGGAGGGCCCGGCTACTGTATCATAGCGTCGTGGTGTTGCAAGAGGGGTTCCAGTTTTACCAAGCGTTTTTTTGCCTGCGGCTCCCCCTTAACGGCGGCCAGCAGGTAATAGTGGCGGGCTTTTTGCGGGTCTTGCTGGGTGCCGGTGCCGTTGGCGTAAAAATCCCCGGTCATCACTTGGGCAAAAGGGCTGCCTGCTTCGGCTGCCTCCAAAGCCAAAGAAAACGCTTTTTGCGGGTCCGCTTTGGTACCTATTCCTTTCAAATGGCACATAATTAAATTGATTTTCCCTTCATAATTGCCTTGCTGGGCCGCGGCCTGGTACCAGTGGAAGGTTTCCCTGTCGTTCTGCGGGCAGCCGTCTCCCCCACGGCACATGGCGGCGGTAAGCACCTGGGCTTCCGCCAACCCCGCTTTGGCGGCTTGTTTAAAGTAGGCAAAAGCGGTTTCTTTGTTTTGGGGTACGCCTTTGCCCTCGTAATATTTGCGCCCCAAAGCAACCATGGAGGCCGCGTCCCCTTGGCGGACTTTGGCTTCCAACGTTTGCAGGCGGCGGCGTTTAAGCCCCGTAAATCCCCGGGCGGCTAATAAACCCCCTATAAAGCAAACGGCGGTGATAAGTAAGGTTTGGCTGTCCATAAAAAATCCTGTTATTCTATTTTGGCTGAAACGGATATTATTTGGTTTTTAGCAGTTTGCGGTTTTCCAAATTATAAACGTCCGTGGCGTAATTAACGGCGTGCACATCATGCGTAACCATAAGCACGGTTAAACCTTGTCGCGCCATGCGGGCAAAATCCCGAAACACTTGTTCTTTGCGCGAAGCGTCCAAATTACCGGTGGGTTCGTCCGCCAGCAGCAGCACCGGGCTGTTGCGAAGCGCGCGCGCAATGCTGGCGCGTTGCTTTTCCCCGCCGGAAAGTTCACTGGGGAATTTATGGGATATGGCCCCCAACCCTAAATTTTCCAACAGTTCCTGCGCTTTTTGCGGGTTGGGTTTTCCTTGCATAATGGCGGGCAGTTCTACGTTTTCCAGGAGGGAAAATTCCGGCAATAGCCCGTCAAACTGAAAAACAAAACCCATTTTGTTTAAACGCAGGGCGGAGCGGGCCGCCTCTTTGCGCATTTTGGTCAGTTCTTTGCCTTCAAAAAAGATTTGGCCGCTGGTGGGTTTATCCAACATGGCGATTAAATTTAACAGCGTGCTTTTGCCGCTTCCGCTGGGGCCCAAAAGTACGGTAAAACTGCCTTTGGCTACGGACAAAGAAACATCTTCCAGCACGCATAAATTTTCGTCCTGCTGGCTGTAAATTTTGGTTAAATGGGTGATTTCTATGATATTATCCATAACGTATAGCGTCCGTCGGGTTTACGCGGGAGGCTTTTGCCGCCGGGTACAACCCCGCAAAGAAACAAATTAAATAACTTCCGCCCACTACGGCCAACAGGTCCGTCCACTCCATGCGTACAGGCACTTTGGTTAAGTAGTAAATGTCTCCGGGCAGTTCCACAATATTGAATGTGGCGATAATCCAGCACAATAGGCACGCCAGCGCGATGCCTAGAAAAATGCCCAAGGTGGCAATGGCCATGGCTTCCCACATAAATACTTTGCGTATCATTTTAGGGCTGGCCCCCATGGCGCGCATGAGGCCGATGTCTCTTAATTTTTCCGTTCCCAGCAAAATCAAATTGCCGGCAATGTTTAAAGAAGCCACAATGATGATTAAGAACAGAATAATAAACATCACGGCTTTTTCCAGCTTTAACGCCGCATAAAGCGTGCTGTTTAACTGGGCGAATGTGCGCACGGTGTAGCCGTAGCCAATGGCCTGGCGGATTTGTTCGGCGGCTTGGTCCGCTTGGTTTAAATTGTGCAGTTTAACGGCAACCCCCGTTACGCCGCCTTTAAGGCCTAAAAAATCACTGGCGTGGGGAAGGGTGGTGTAGGCAATGGTATTGTCAAACTCATAATATCCGGTGCGCAAAAGGCCGCTTACGCGGAACTTTTTCATCTTGGGGAACATGCCGGCCGATGTGGAAATGGACTGCGGAGAAATAAGCACCACGTCATCGCCCACTTGGGCGCCCAGGCTGTAAGCCAGTTCCGTGCCTAATACTAGAGGGGCGGGGGCATCTTCCGCCCAATCGGGCGTAAAGGAGCCTTCGGTTAAAGAGTCGTTTAAATTGTTAATGTTTTTTTCTTTTTCCGGGTCCAGCCCGCGCACCACCAGGCCCACGCTCTGCCCGTCATAAGACAAAATGGCCTGCCCGTAAATATGCGGGGCGGCGGCCTCTACCAAAGGGATTTGCTCAATTTGTTTGATGTGTTCTTCATATGCGCCAGCCGGCATGCGGCCAAACACCAAAATATGGCTTTGCGCGCCGATGACTTTTTCTTTAATGTCCGTTTGAAAGCCGTTCATCACGGACAGCGTGGTAATCAGTGCCGCCACCCCCACGCTTACGCCCGCCACGCCAATAAGCGTGGTGATAATGGCAAATAAGCCTTTGCGGCGGGTAAGATAGCGAAGCGCTACAAAACGTTCAAATTTCATATGTATATTGTACTTTATTTGTAGAAAACACCCCAGCGTGTTTTGTGGGGCCGTTTGTCGGCCGGGAATATGCAAGAAGAGCTTGATTTGTTTTTTTTTTTTGATAAATTTTGTTGGAAACAAAATTTAGTCAAAAAAGAGGGGAAAAATGAAAAATGCGTATATGAAGGAATTAGGAGGCTTTACGCTTATTGAGCTTTTGGTAGTAGTATTAATTATTGGTATTTTGGCGGCGGTGGCGGTGCCGCAATACGAGAAAGCAGTGTGGAAAAGCCGTGCGGCTAATATGAAAGTAATGCTTAAAGGACTGGTGGACGCACAGGAAGTATATCGTTTGGCAAATGGCAGTTATGCCACAGATTTACAGGATTTGGATTTGGGATTTCCGGAAAATGGAGAACTGGAAGCCAGTATAAGTAATGATAATTATTCTTTAACTTTTTCCAACGTGTTGTTTCGCAGCGGCCCATATGCCGGCAGTGGCTTTACATATGTGCATATGAGCCGTGCTTTGGGAGTACAAAATTGTATTGTTTGCGTGGAAAATACGTTTAAAACCGGGGACTTTTGCCAAAAGTTTTTTTCAGGTACATTAAAACGAAATGTGTATGGTAAAAGGTATTTCCTTTTGCCGGAAGAAGCCTGTTCCTGACATATTAAAAAACCCCGCCAGTTAATGAGGCGGGGTTTTTTAATAAAGAGTTAGAAATATCTTACTCTTCCAGTTTTTTAAGGGTGGGGAATAAGATAATCTCGCGAATAGAGTCTTGCCCGGTTAACATCATTACAATACGGTCTATCCCAATGCCCATGCCTCCAGTAGGCGGCATGCCGTTTTCCATGGCTTCGATATAATCCGCGTCCAGAATGTCGGCATTTTCGGCGTCTTCGCCTTTGGCGGAGGCTTTTTCGGCCGCTTGGTCTTTCAGGCGCTGCAACTGGTCGGCCGGGTCGTTAAGCTCCGTATAGGCGTTGGCCAGTTCCTGCCCGTTTACAAAGACTTCAAAGCGTTCCACAATTTCCGGGTCGCCCGGTTTGGTTTTGCTGAACGGGCTGACGGCGGTGGGATAATCCAGCGCGATGACGGGGTTGTGGTAATCGGCCAATAGTTTGCCTTCAAACAGTTCGTCAAAGATGGAACCGTCGGAATCGTCCGGCCCGAACTTAATGCCCTGTTCTTTGGCTACTTCTTCCAGTTTGGCGCGGTTGAATTTGCGGCCGTCTAACACTTCATGAATATCATGGCCGAATTTTTCCTGCCAGGCCTGCGGAATGTAAAGGCGTTTATAGGGCGGGCGCAAATCCACGTCATACCCGCGGAAGTGCACCGTTTCCGCCCCGATGGCTTTGGCGGCGTTGCCCAGGATTTCTTCAAACAAGTCCGCCATGGTGTATACGTCCCCGTAAGCTTGATAAAGTTCCATCATGGTAAATTCCGGGTTATGGGTGGTGTCTATGCCTTCGTTGCGAAACATATGCCCGATTTCATAAATCTTGTCCATGCCGCCCATAATCAAACGTTTGTGGTGCAGCTCCAGCGCGATGCGCAGGTACAGCGGCATTTTCAGCGCGTTGTGATAGGTTTCAAAAGGCCGTGCGATGGCCCCGCCGGAAGACGGGTTTAAAATGGGGGTTTCCACCTCCAAATAGCCTTTAGAATCCAAGGTTTTGCGTATGGAAGAAATGATTTTGGCGCGTTTAATAAAAATATCTTTTACTTCTTCATTGGCGATTAAGTCTAAATGACGTTTGCGAAAGCGCACCTCTACGTCTTGCAGGCCGTGGTATTTTTCCGGCATGGGGCGTATGGCTTTGGAAATTAAGGTAAGCTTGGTGACTTTAATGGTGCTTTCGCCCGTTTTGGTTACAAACATATGCCCGGTAACGGAAACAAAATCCCCCACGGCTACGTGTTTTTTAAAAAATTGGTAGGCTTCATCGCCCAAGTTGTCTTTGGCTACATAAAGTTGTACGCGGCCCGTAAAATCGCGCAAGTGGGCGAAGGCGGCTTTTCCCATGCTGCGCAGCTGCATAATGCGCCCGGCGGTTACCACTTCGGCCCCTTCGGGGGAGTTTTTGGCTTCCAGGCAGGAGTGTTTTTTCTCGCAGCGGGTAGGATAGGGTTCCACGCCCAAGGAGCGGATTTCCTTTACTTCCGCGTAGCGTTGGGCGATAATTTCTTGCAGGGCGTTGCCCTGTTCTTTGGTGTGCTCTTTCGTTTCCGGCATAAATACCTCGTAAATGATATTACTTTTATTTTATCAAATTAATAAGCGGCGGCGGAAATGGTAAAATAATTACAAACGGGGGATTTATGAAGAAATTGATAGGACCTTTACTCATTATCGTTATTATTTTTGCGGGCGGCATGCTGATGCGTTTCGGGGCGGACCGGCGCGATGAGCGCGGCGCCACGCGGCTGATGCGTTCCATAGAAAAGGGAACCGACGCGTTGGAAACGGAAAAATTAATCGCCCGCTCCAATGATTTAAATGTAGAGGATAATTCCGGTCGCACCGCGCTTTTTTATGCGGTGCTTCACAGTAAAAATCCGGAGTTACTGGCTAAATTAGTGAAAGAAGGGGCGGACGTTAACGCCGCCGATAAGGCCGGGCAGACCCCGCTTTTTGTGGCGGCGGGGCAGAACGGCTCTCCCCAGGTGGCGGAATTTTTAATTACGTCCGGCGCGCAAATTAATTTGTCTGATAAAAACGGGGTTACCCCGCTTATGTTGGCGGCCCAAAAAAACAACAAAGAGGTGTTGGCGGTTTTATTGCGCGGCGGGGGGGACAGCCAAGCCAAAGACGCCCAAGGTAAAACCGTAGCCGAATATTTGCAGGAAAACCCCCAGCTTACCGACCAGGAAAAAACGGATTACCGCCAAGCGATGTTGGTGCTTTATCTGCTTAAGCCTTTAAACAAATAGCGTGTTGTTAAAACAAAAATCCCGGGTGTTGACCCGGGATTTTTTTATTGCAAAAGGGGTTTATTCTTGGGGGTTTTGCAAGGCCCTAAGCAAGTTTAGTTTTACTTTTTGGGAAAAAGACAATTGGTATGGATAAAACGCAAAAGAGCCGTCCTGCCTAGGGACAATTTGCCCCCATCGTTCTTTGCCTTTTATTTTTAAATAAGCGCTTACCCTCACGATGTTTTTGGCGGGGATGTCGTGGCTGGTTGTCCAAATATGCTTGTTTTCGCCTTTAAATCCGGCGATATGCACGATAACGGGCACGCCCGGTTCTTGCAAATAGGTGTAAATATGGGCGATTTGCGGAACGTTGGTCATAAAAATAAGCCGCTTTTTCGTCCAGCCGTCTACCGCGCTGCGGGCCGTTAGCAACCCTTTGGAAAAAATGGTTTGCAAGTCTTCTTTGGGGTGCAAAAGCAGCATGCCGCGGGCTAAATCCCCGGGGTAAAGCGAAAGGGGATACGGCGCGGGCAGTTTAACGGGGGGGAGATAATCAGTAAAATCGTTTATCACTACCGGGGGGACTTTTTGCAGCTTAGGTACGTGAGAAAGTGGCGCCAAGAAAGCCATTTCCTGCTGCGTCAGCCCGGCGGCTTTGGCGGCGGAATATTTTTGGGTATTCCCGCCCGCCCTCTTTTGCCGCGCCAGTTCCTGGCGCATGCGTTTGCTTTCCACCGCGGACGGTACAAACCGGCGTACCGGCTCTTGCGTTTGGGCGGAAATTTGTTTTTTAAACAGTTGTTTTAAAACGTTTTTTTGGGCGTTTGCGGGTGTCGGGAAGAGAAACAGGCTTCCGGCGCATAGCAAGAGCGGTATGGTCTTCCAAACAAAGCGTGTAAAATAAGCATAGTTATTTGGTTTCATAGGGTTTAAAAGCAAAATCTCCCGCTGGCGTGATATGAATATCTCCCCACATCAGCGTTCCGTTTACTGGGATAAGCGCGCTGACGCGTATAATTTGGCTGGCGGAAATATTGCCGGTAGCCAGGACTCCCGCCCCTACCGGGTTAATAATGACCGGAATGGTGTTTTTTACTTGAATAACAACGGGGGTTTTGCCGTCCGTTTCTGCTCGGCGCAGCGCGTAGGCTTGCGCGCGCTGCGGGTCTGAAATAAGACAAATGTTTTTGTTTTCCCCTATCATTTGGTTTGCCATATCCAGCAGGGTTTTGTTTTGATAGGTGAAAATGGCAAAATCGCTGTGATGGGTGCCGGAGTCTTGGGCCCGTAATCCATTGTATAAAATATTGCGCAGTCCTTCTTCGTCAACGCTTATGCCGCGGTAAAATACCCGTTTGGGGTTCGTGAAAGGATAGGGAGGCACTTCTTGGTTGTATACAGCGGCGGGCAAAGTTTTTAATCGTATTTCCGTTGCGCTTACGCGCGGCGCGGAATAGCGGGTAGGCTGGGCGCCGTGTTTATATAAATAGTTTAATGCTTTTCTTTGGGATATGCCCACTTTGGTCATTAGGGAATAATAAAGGCGTTTGTTGTCTTCACTGAGGGGTTTTTAAACGGCGGCCGGGACATTTCGGGGTTCCGGGCGGGCGGCTTGGGCGGCGTTTTTAGTGATTTTTTGGGCGGATTTTTTTGCCGCAGGCTGCCATTGGGCATATACCGGCTCAGCGCTTCCCACAAGCAAAGCGCTTATGAAACATAACGCGCCCAACAGCTTGCACACCCCAAATAGTTTTTTCATACTAATAATATAAGGGATTTTGAGTTTCTTTGCCAGGGTCTTTGGGCCCAAGCGGCATTAGGCCTTATTTGGCGGGCTTATTCCCTCGCGGGCGTGCGGCCGGCTCCGGCGTTTTGCAGGCGGGGGCGGGGGTTTCATGCCGGTGGGGGGCATATACAGGCGCGGGTCTGAACCGGGGTTGGCGCCGGCGTTGCCGCCGGGAACCATTACGGGCTTTGCGTGCGGGGGAGGATTCATTGGCTTGAAAGAGGAATTTCCTCTCGGTTTGCCTGGTTTCCTGCCCGGCCTACTGCGGGGTTTAGCATACCCGGAGGGGCGGGGCGCCAGCTGGGGGCCTGCCAGCAAATTGGAACCGGAAGACTGCGTTCCTCCCGCTTGGAAAAACGGCACAAATTTACCCGGCTGGGTGACGGTTTGCTGTTTTGCTTTGGACGTTGCGGGTTTTTTGGCTTCTTCTTTCGGGTCGGCTTTGGGCTCTTTTTCTTGTTGTTTGGCTTGTTCTTGTTTTTCGTACACTTCCAAGTATTTGGCCAATTCTTTTTCAAATTCTTCATCACTCATTTCATCATCAGGGAAGTCTTCCTCGTCAGCAGGGGCTGGCTGATTGTCTACATTCTTAATAGTAATGGTTTGGGTTACTTGCGTGTTAGCCGGAAGCTGGGGAATATACGCTTGGGCAAAAAGCGCCCCTTCCGCGGTGAGTATACCCGCCGCGCCCATAATAAACAAAGATAAAAAGGTTTTTTTATTATCCATACTAACAGTATAATAAGAAGCGGCTTTTTTGCCAAGCTTTTATTTGCCCGTGGGCGGGGGATAAGGGATAAAAATGAAATGGTCTTCTTCGGTGAGGCGGATTTCTCCCCATTGGCTGCGGCCGTTGATAGTTAACAGGGCACTTACGCGGTGTATCCAGTGGGCGGGAACATCGTGAGGAATGGAAACAATGCGGGTGTTGCTGACTCTTTTTAAATGAAGGATAACAGGAATATGTTTATCAAAGCGGGTATCATTAAACGCAAAGCTCACAGCCAGATCTATTTCCGGGGTGGTGTAAATGGCTTTTTGATAGTCCGGGTATTGGCGGCCGTTGTAGGCGGCGAAATTGAGGGAGTGGCTTTTGGATACATCCAACCCTTTTTTCAAAATATAGCGTAGTTCTTTGCCGGAGGCGTCCAACGTCATGCCACGGTAAAGCTCATTGTCTTGTTGCGGCAGCGGAAACGGCGGCAAACGGTGTAAGCGGCCATAATAAGCGCTGACGGTTTCTAAAGAAGTAAAAAGAAAGGGAGCCTTTGGCGCGGAGGAGAGAGGCATGGCCCGTTTGGCTTTACGCAATAAAGAATTTTTGATTTGCTTAGACCATGGGTAAAGTTTTGTTTCACAGCTGCGCCCAATGCTTTGTAGGATTTTTTTAATTGGCGGTCTAGCCTGTGCATGAGAGACAGCACCGCTGATAAATAATAATACTAGCGCTAGAGAAAAAATACCTTTCATATATTATGTATTGTATCTTTTGTTGAAGATGCGCACATGAGTCTTTGGATCTATTTTACCGGGTTTTTAGACCTAAGAAAAACAGTTTGGGCGGCCTTGCGAAAGAGCTGGCGCGGCAAAAAGGCAAAAAGAGGGTTAGGCGCGTTTTGGGGCCGTGTTTTAGGGGTAGTGGCGGCGCAAAAAAACCCACGCCAAGGCGCGGGTTTTAAAAACTGCGCCCACCAGGACTTGAACCTGGAACCCACCGATTATGAGTCGGTTGCTCTAACCAATTGAGCTATAGGCGCTAAATTTATACAATTATTATAACAAATTAATATTTGGGTTGGGGGAAAAATTCCCCTGGAAGAATAAAATTTTACTCTTTACGGGCAAATGTGCTAAAATATATTTGTTAATCCGGGATGGTGTAATGGTAACACGGATGCCTCTGGAGCATTAATTCTAGGTTCGAGTCCTAGTCCCGGAACCATTTGTATAGTAGATGCTGACAAAATTTTTTTGTCAGCATTTTTTTGGCGGTACTTGGCAAGAGCGTTTAAAAACTGATAGGATATAAACAGATTTCGGGGCATGGCTCAATGGTAGAGTGCTCGGTTTGGGACCGAGAGGTTCCCGGTTCGAGCCCGGGTGCCCCGATTTTATTTTAGGTGCACGCATGATTACAGCCAAGACACCTCCGCCTGTTTTTAATTTGCTGCACAATGCGTCGGAAACCAAAGATGTAAAATGGGTGGATGGCGTAAAAACAGCCCTGTCAAACGAGATAAAAACGCCCTTCCCATTTAACACGCTTGTTTTATCTGTCAATTACCATACGCGGACGGACGGACTTTTATTGTTGGAAGCGCAGGTGCGTCGGGGCAGGAAATGGAGCCGCTTTTATAAACTGGGTTTATTTTCTAGGGATTTTCAAAGCAGCTTCCCCGCCCAGCAGGATGCTTTTGGGCACGTAGACACGGATTGTTTGGTGCTGGAGCCCGAGGCGGAGGCTTTCCGCTACCGGTTGAGTCTGTATGGGGATATGGAAGTGGATTTATTGGCTTCCAGCATCACTAATTCCCGGTTAGATGAACCTTTGGGGGGAGAAGCGCAAGGCTGTTTTAACGCGCGTGTAGAACCCGTTTCCCAGCTCTGTGTGAAACATAAAGATCGGCGTCGGATTTGCAGCCCGGCCGCGCTGACCATGGCGCTTAATTATTTTGGTGCCAAAACAGACGTGTTGCGCGTGATGAAAGAAGTTTTTGATCCCGCCTCCGGCATTTACGGAAATTGGATCTTTAATACGGCGTGTGCGGCAAGATACGGGATGGAAAGTTTTGTTCGTCGCTTTGCCTCTTTGCGGGAACTGCCGGAATTTGTCAATCAAAATAGTTTGGTGTTGGCCAGCGTGGGATATAAAAAAGGGGAACTGTCCAACGCGGCCATAGCCGCCACGCCCGGGCATTTGGTGTTAATTACCGGGTATGAAGACGGAAAAATTTGGACGGCGGATCCGGCCGCCGCAACGGACGGAAAAGTTATTCGCCCTTATGACGCGCGGGAATTTTCCCGCGTGTGGTTAAAGAACAAAAGGGGCGTGTCTTATATTGTGAGGAAAAAATGAAAAAAGGGTTAATTGCTGTATTAGGTCTTATTTTACTAACCACGGCCTGTGCGCCGCAAAGGGACGCCTCTTCCTTGCTGGTGGCCCATAAAGGGGAAATGCAGTCTTTGGATCCAGTTTACTCTTATGACGGAGTAACCCAGGGCATGATGTTAAATATGTACGATACGCTGTTAAAATTTAAAGGCTCTTCCATGACAGAGCTGGAGCCCTCTTTGTCTACCGCAGTTCCCAGCGTGGAAAACGGCCTTTTATCCGCCGATGGATTAACCTATACTTTTCCTATTCGCAAAGGGGTAAAATTTCACAATGGGGAAACGCTTACCCCGCAAGACGTGCAATACTCTTTATTGCGTTTTATGCTGTCTGATGTTTCCAGCGGGCCTTCCAGTTTGCTTTTGGAACCTATTTTGGGGGTATCTTCCACCCGCGCCAATGATGGGAAATATACCGTAACTTTTGAAGAAGCCGCCAAAGCGGTGCGTGTAGACGGGGATAATGTGGTTATTACGTTAAAGCGCCCCTTTGCTCCTTTCTTGAGTATTTTGGCCCGTTGGGGGTATGTAGTAAATAAAAAATGGGCAGTGGAGCACGGCGCTTGGGACGGCACTGCCGAAACTTGGAAAAAATTTAATAATTTTGCCAAAGAATCTTCTCCGTTTTTTAATGCCGCAAACGGGACGGGCCCTTTTAAACTGGTGCGTTGGAATATTGCGGGCAGACGTTTGCAGCTGGCCGCGCATGAAGATTATTGGGCCGGCCCGGCAAAATTAAAAAACATCCACATGATGACGGTAGATGAAGCCAGCACCGTGCGTTTAATGCTGGAAGCGGGGGATGTGGACGTGGCGGAAATTTCCCCCAAATTCATTGCCCAGCTGCAAAACCGTCCCGGGGTGGTGGTGTACGATAATTTGCCGCGTTTGCGTACGGATCCGGTTATTTTCTTTACGCTCAATATCAATATGCAGGCTAACCCGGATGTAGGCTCCGGCAAGTTGGACGGGGAAGGCATCCCTTCTAATTTCTTTGAAGACAAAGATTTGCGCAAAGCCTTTATTTACGCTTTTGATTATGACGCGTTTTTAAAAGAATCCATGGAAGGCCGCGGTGAAAGGGCCATCGGCCCCGCCCCTACGGGTTTAATGGATTATGACGCCAGTTTCAAAAGCTATTCTTTTGATTTGGAAAAAGCCCGGAAATACTTTAAAAAAGCCTGGGGCGGCCAAGTATGGGAAAAAGGTTTTAAATTTACTTTAACCTACAACACCAGCGGGGATATGCGCCAAATTGCCAGTGAGATTTTAAAACGCAATGTGGAAAGCATTAACCCCAAATTTAAAATAGATTTGCGCGGGGTTACTTGGGCCGCTTTCTTGGAAAAAACAGCCAACCGCCAAATGCCTTTATGGACGCGCGGCTGGATTGCCGATTACGCAGACGCCCATAATTTTTATTTTCCGTTTTTGCACAGCAACGGGCGTTATGCGTTGGCGCAAGGTTATCGCAACCCGCAAGTGGATAAAATTATAGAAAAAGCCGTCGCGCAGACGAACTCCGCCAAACGCCGGGAACTCTATAAAAAAGCGCATAATTTGATGTATGAGGACGCTATGCAGATTTATACCGTCCATCCCACCGGCTTATGGGCCATGCAGGACCGAGTAAAAGGTTTTGTGGATAATCCGGTGTATATGGGTATTTATTTTTACCCGATGTATAAATAATTAAATGTTTTTGCGGATATGCCGCCGGTTTTAAACAACCGGCGGCATTGTTTTTTGCGGTTTAATGTGGTATAATAATATTGCGGGGTAGAGAAGCCTGGTATCTCGCAAGGCCCATAACCTTGAGATCACTGGTTCAAATCCAGTCCCCGCAAGTTTTCCCATTATTTACCGCCTGAAAGGGCGGTTTTTTTATGCCTTTTGGGAAAAAGAAAAACTATTTTGTAAATTTAGTTTATTTAACGGGCGTTTTTATGTAAAATACAAAAGAATAGATTATAAGGGTTTATGCAGGAGGATTTACCAATGAACATAGCTATTTTTGCCGGGGGAAACAAAACGTTTACGGCCTCTCGTTTAGCCGTTAAACTGGCTGAAACGCTGAGAGGACAAGGCCACGAGGCCGTTGTTTTTGCCGTGAAGGGCAAAATAAAAAACAAAGCGCAAATTCCGTTGGTGGAGTATGCCGCTATCGCCAAACCCAAAACCTTGGAGGGATTGCTCAAGAAGCAAGAAGCCCAATTTGTTATTTCTTTTATGAACTTAACCGCCTGCCAAACGGCTATACAGGCGGAAATTCCGTTTATATACGTGGAAAATGAAGGTTTTAAAGAAGACAAGGCCGTAAAAGATAAAAAAGCCATCTTAAAGAAAGCCCAAAAAATATTGGTTATCCGCACGTCTGAAGATCCGCTTAATAAAAAGCCCTATGCCGGTTTAAAAGTGCAGGAAGTCACTAACCCCGCCGTATGGGTGGAACATTACAATTACAATAAGCCGGATTGTTTCAAAAAAGAAAACAATATCATAGCGGTGGGCCAATTGGTGAAGGAAAGCGGTTTTGACAATCTGCTTAAAACCTGGGCGCGCCTGGCGCCGGCGCACTCCTCTTGGCATTTGACGATTGTGGGGGACGGAACCGGTAAAACCGCGCTTAAAAAATTTATTGCCAAAAACGGGTTGGAAGAAAGCACGGAAATTGTTTCCGGCGATGTGGATGTATACAGCCTGCTTCGCAACGCGGATATTTTTGCCTACCCGGCTTTAAACCCGCAAAATGCGGATATTTTGCTGGACGCTATGGCCAGCAAACTGCCTTGTGTGGCGTGTGAATCGGCACCGGTGGTGGCTTTGGTGTCCAACGGCATTAACGGCCTGATTGTAAACGCCGGGGAAGAGGAACCTTTTACCATTGCTTTGGACGAACTAATGGTAAACTGGGGCAAACGCGTGGAGATAGCGGTGGAAGCCTCCAAATTAAAAGACCGCTATGCGTTTGAAGATTTTGCCCGGGCTTTTGAAGACTTGCTGAGCTAAGTTTTGCCCCGCGTTTTGGCGCGGGGTTTTTATTTACGGAGTTGCCTTCCATGAAAATTACCTGTGTGGTGGCTAATTTGGGGCCTGGCGGCGCGGAACGCGTAATGACCTATTTGTGCGGCGGTTTGGCCGCGCGCGGACATCAGGTGACTTTGTTGACTCTTTCCAACGCCGTGGCTGATTTTTACGCGGTGCCGGAAGGGGTGGAGCGGGTGCGCTTGGATTTGCCTGCGTTTGCCAAGGCCGGTTTTTGGGGCGGGTTTTGGCGTTTGTGGCTGATGATAAAGGCTTTGCGCCGTTTAAAGCCAGACGTGCTGATAAGCTTTATGACGGTCAGTATTCTGGGGGCGGCCCTGCTGCTAAGAATTCCCTATATTTATGCCGACCATCTAGACGTACGCACCTGTCCGTGGAGCCCCAAGTGGCAATTTTTACGCCGCGTTTTGCTGCGTTTTGCCAGCCGGGTAACCGTACTTTCGGAGCGGGACCGCAAATATTTGGCGTTTTATTATCCCCAATGGAAAACTTCCATCATTTATAACCCGGCTCTGTCCGCCCCGTCGGGTGATTTGCCCCGCCCGGATGTCTTGGCGCAGGATCAGCGTTATGTGCTGGCGGTAGGGCGCTTGGTGAAACAAAAAGGTTTTGATTATTTGTTGGAAGCCTGGCGGCGGGTGTGTGAGGAGTTTCCTTCTTGGTGTTTGTGTATTATCGGCTCCGGGCCGCTGGAAGCGGAACTGAAAGACTTGGCCGAAGTTCTGGACGTGCAGCACAGCGTACGCTTTTTGCCCCCGCAGGAAAGTCTGGCGGCGTTTTACCGATACAGTGATATTTATGCCATGACATCTCGCACTGAAGGGTTTCCTATGGTGTTGTTGGAAGCCATGGCTTCCGGCCTGCCGGTGGTTAGTTTCGCGTGCAACGGGCCGGACGTGATAGTGCGCGACGGCGTGGACGGCCTGTTGGTTAAACCCGGGTACAGCGAGCTTTTTGCCAAAAGTTTGGCGCGTTTAATGAAAGACGAAGATTTCCGCCAGCGTCTGGCCAGGCAGGCCCCGCAAGTGTGCGAGCGTTTCTCCCTGGAAAAATATATCCAGTCTTACGAGGACTTATGTACAGCCGCCCGAAAGTAAGCATTATCATTCCCGTTTATAATGTGGAAAAATACCTGGAAACCTGTTTAAACAGCGTGGCCGGGCAGACGCTGAAAGAAACGGAAGTGATTGTGGTGGATGACGGCTCTACCGACCAAAGCCCCCGCATCATAGAAGAGTTTAAACAGCGTTATTCCCATTTTATTTGTTTATCCCAAAGCAACCAAGGCGTTTCTGCCGCGCGCCGAAACGGGCTGGCCCATTCGGAGGGAGAAACCGTTTTATTTATAGACGCGGATGATTTTGTTCCTTCCACTTATTGCGAGCGTTTATATAACGCCTTGCAGGCAAACGGGGTGGACATTGCCGTAGGCCCCTGGGTGCGTTATTATACCGATACCCGCCAAGCCGTGCCGGAAGACATGGAGGCCTTTTCCCGCCTTTGTTTGGAGGGAGAGGAAAAAACGCTTTTATTTAGCAATTTCCCGGCCGTTATGGCGCTGTGCGGCAAATTAATCCGCCGGGAATTATGGGATAGCACCCCCTTAACTTTTTCTTCCTATCCGGCGGGGGAAGATATTTGCCCTTCTATACAGCTCATTGCCTGCGCCAAGAAAATAGCCCCCGTAAAAGAGGCGGTATATTTTTACCGCCAAGCGCGGGAGGGGTCTCTTAGTACCAGTTCCAAAGAACGTTTTGGCGGATTGTTCCACGGTTTTTTAGGCGCGCGCGACTATTTAATACAGTCCGGGCAATACGCCGCCTATGCGCCCGGGTTTGAATACGTGCGTTTGGTGTGTTTGCTTAGTTTTATGGAGATGTACGGCCTGTCGGCCCCGGAAGAAAAATTATTGGCCCAACACCGTTCCAGCCTGCTGTTGCCCGCCAGATTATTTAAAAAGAGAAATCTCCGCTTCCGCGCCCGGGTGAAGTTATTAAAATGGTGTTTGCGTACCGGCATTTCATACGCGCGGTGTATGCGGCAGGTGCGCCGCAGCCGGCGGTGGCTTTTTAAAGAAAAATAAAAAATATTTCATGCTCCCCGGGTTGTGTGCCCGGGGTTTTTATTGGAACAATGCAGGGTGGAGACCAATTATTTAAAAGGGGCGGGGAGTCGGCTTTGGCGGGCGGCGTTTATAAAAATTTGCCAGTCCCCGCTGTATTTGGTTAAGCCGTATAAGGCGGACAAAAAAACAATCCCGCCGCTAAGCAGTGTAAAAAACGGGGTTTTACACCCGCACAAACAGGTGCATACGGCGGCCGGAAGCAAAGCCAGTACGTTCAGGGCGGCCAAACGCGCCATGTCCAGCATGGCCCGCCCATATTGGATATGCGGGAAATGTTTATTAAATAAAAATTTGTTTATGCCAAAACCAATCAAGCAACAAACTACTTGCACATAGGGATAGGCAAAAGCGCCCCATTGTTTAACGCCCCAAATAACCGCCCCTGTAAAAATCAGATTGGATACAAGCAAATAGGGAAACGCTTCTTTTAATTTACGCTCCGCCGAAAATAAATTGCTTTGCATGGTAATGGGTATGAATAAAAGCATCATAATAAGCAGCGGCTGCAAAAACGCCGCCGCATTGCGCGCGGCCTGCGGGGTAAAGTTTCCTCTTTCAAAGAACAATCGGATAATATCCAGCGCGTAAAAACAGCTGAATACAGCCAGCGGCGTAAGCATAAAAAGAAGCAGGCGGTTGGTGCGCAGGAAGTGCACGTTAAGGGCTTGCTCGTTTTTTTGGGCGGAGTCTTCGCTTAGTTCAATTTTATTTACCGCGCATACGCGCCAGGTGAGTATTTCGGTGGGGGAATCAGATAACTGCTTGGCGTAATTGAGCGCGCTGACCAGCCCGCTTCCCAGCCCGCTTATCAAATAGGCGGGTATCCAAGTATTGACCAGGCTGATTAATTCAAGCGCCTGGCTGGTCAGCAAATTTTTTTTAAGCCGCGCGTGGAAGCCTTCCATCCCTAACGTAAACTGCCAAGCGCACTTTGTTTTAAGCAAATACAAAAACACCCCGGTTTGCAAAACATTGGCGGCTAAAAAGCCGTATACCATACACATAATGCCCCATTTTTGCGCGCCGCCTAGGAGCAATATAAGCGGCAGCAGGGCATTGGCGGGCATCAACCAGGCGGAGCCGAACAGTTTTCGCATTTCCAAAATATTGCACAGAAAAGAAGCCCACATTTGAAAAGCAAACAGCACGCACACCCAACTTACCATATGCAGGTTTTGGTTTAATTGCGCCTGAGAAAAACGGGATACCGCCCCCGCTAGATACTGTGGATATAATGCCCCCGTAACAATGCACAGCGCTCCCAATAAAACGTAAAAAACCAGCACCGCGTTAAGCAGCCGCATGGCGGAGAGGGGGGATTGTTTTTGCGCGCAGATGGCTTCGGGTATAAATACGGCGGCGTTGATATGCTGCAAAAAGTTTACTCCCATGCCGCATATCATAATAAGGTAAAAATAAATATCCGTTTGGGTGTGGGCGCCAAAATAGAGGGCAATTAATATGCCGTTGATAAACGAGCATATTTTCCACGCGGCCGTTGAGCCTACCGCCCACACCGCCCCTTTACGGTAAGAAACGGGCTGAAAAAGGTTTGCCATATTTGATATTATAATAATTTAGGAGATATATAAACGTGACTACCCAATTTGAACCTGTTATCGGGCTGGAAATCCATGTCCAGCTAGCCAGCAAAACCAAATTGTTTTGCTCTTGCCCCAACGGTGTGGGGGATGAAACCAAACCCAATACCGCCATTTGCCCCCGCTGCACCGGGCAGCCGGGCGTGCTTCCCGTACTGACGGAAGGCGCGGTGGAACTGGCCGTAAAAGCCGGCTTGGCCTTGGGGTGCCAAGTAAACGAATATTCCACTTTTTCCCGCAAACATTATTTCTACCCGGATTTGCCCAAAGGCTACCAAATCACCCAGTACGACAAGCCCATCAACGGCGCCGGAAGTATAGAAATTACTTTTGGCCCTAAGGAAAATTTACAAAAAAAGAAAATAGGCATTCACCATGCCCATTTGGAAGAAGACGCCAGCAAATCGTCCCATTTTGACGGGTATTCTTTAATTGATTTTAACCGTTCCGGCTGCCCGCTTTTGGAAATTGTGTCCATGCCGGACTTGCGCAGCCCGGAAGAAGCCTACGCGTATTTGACTGAAATCAAACGCCTGATGAAATGGGTGGACGCTTCCAACTGCGATATGGAAAAAGGCGAACTGCGTGTGGATGTGAACGTTTCTTTGCGCCCGGTCGGGCAGGAAAAATTCGGCACGCGCTGTGAGATTAAAAATTTAAACTCTTTCAAAGCGGTAAAAGATGCCTTGCATTATGAAATCACCCGCCAAACGGAGCTGTTAAACGCCGGCGGGCACGTGGTGCAGGAAACCCGCCTTTGGGATAAAGAGAAAAACATTACCCGCCCCATGCGCTCTAAAGAAGACGCGCTGGATTACCGCTACTTCCCGGAGCCGGACCTGCCGCCTCTGGTGCTTAAGCATGACTGGCTGGAACGCGTGAAAGCGCAAATGCCGGAACTGCCCGCCCAAAAAGAAGCCAAGTTTATGGCGGCCGGTTTAAACGCGTATGACGCGGGCGTGTTGACTTCTTCTTTAGATATAGCCCGTTATTTTGAAGAGGTTACCTCTAATAAAGCCATATCGGTAAAAACGGCTTCCAACTGGATACAAACCGATTTGCTGGGTATGCTTAACGCGGAAAAGAAGGAAATTTCCCAAAGCCCCATCTCCGCCCCCGTTTTGGCGGAAATATTGGAAATGGTGGAAAGCGGCAAAATTACCCGCCGCCAAGGCCGCGAAGTGTTTGATAAAATTTGGGCCGACGGCGGAAGCCCCAAAGCCATTGTGGAAGCTTCCGGCATGGTGCAGGTGAGTGATGAAGGCCAGCTGGAAGCCTGGGCCCAAGAGGCCATAGCCGCCGCCCCCAAAGCCGTGGCCGACTATAAAAAAGGAAATAAAGCAGCCATTGGCGCGTTGGTGGGGGCCGTTATGCGCAAAAGCAAAGGCAAGGCCAACCCGGCTTTGCTTAGCAAAACCCTGGCGCGTTTGTTGGATAAATAGCTGGGCCGCCAGCCGGGCCCCGTACAAGCTTTTATTAAGTAATTAATAAAAACGCTTGCGGCGCATTGACCCGCGGGCAAAAAGTCTGCTATCATTTATGGGTAGCTTCAAAATATTTAATATGGAGAAACAAATGAAAAACTTGTTGAAAGTTGTTCTGGTTTTGTCTTTAGCCGCCGGCTTAAGCGCCTGCAAAAAAAATGTTAAAGACGATGCCAACGCCGACTTGACCGCCGGTTCTTCTGCCGAAATGGTACTGGAAGAAACCGTAACCGAAGTAATTCCCGCCGCGGAACTGAACTTGGGTTCTGTACATTTTGCGCTGGACAAGTATAACTTGACCCTTGAAAACCGCAAAATCTTGGAACTCAACGCCAAGTTGATCAAAGAAAAAGCCCCCAATGTGAAATTGGTTGTGGAAGGTAACTGCGACGACAGAGGCACCATCGCCTACAATATTGCTTTGGGCGAAAAGAGAGCCAATGAAGTAAAAGATTACTATGTCCGCTTGGGCATTGCGGCCGACAAAATCACCACCGTTTCCTACGGTGAAGAAAAACCGGTCTGCTACGAAGCCACTCAGAGCTGCTGGGCCAAAAACCGCCGCGCTGACACTGTGCTGATCGTAAAATAAGTAATTTTACACAAAAGGAGCCCGAACCACTATGAAAAACGTTTTTAAACTTATTTTTATAGGAGGTTCGGGCTTTCTTTTGTCCGGCTGCTTAGCCAGCGAGCGCGATATGGGCACGCTGAAACTGCAGCTAAAAGAATTAAATAATTCTATCTCTGTTCTGCAGGCCAATCAGGCGGAATTGGCCACCAAAATGGAAGATTTAAACCGCAACCTATCTGTATCCAGTGAAAATCTGGCCCAGATGGACGCGCAAATGGTGCGCCTTTCCACTAAATTAGATGATTTGTCCGCCGTGGTACGCCCGGGGGCTTCTGTCTCCTCTGTTTCGGGCGCGCAGCAAACGGCCAGCCAGGGCGTGTCCATGCTTCCGTCAGATTTATTTGCGGAAGCCAAAAATCATTTAGATAAACAATCCTATTCCGCCGCCGTAACCGGTTTTAAATTATACATCAGCAAATATCCTACGGGTGAAAGTGCCGAGCAGGCCTATATTTATTTAGGAGATGCTTACACCGGCCTTTCCGAAGCCAAACCGGCCGCTGTGGCTTATGCCACGCTGCTGCAAAAATTTCCTAAAAGCAAGTTAACCGCCCAAGCGCGCGTAAAATATGCGCGCAGCATTGTGCCCTTGGGTAAGACGGATGAAGCCAAGCGCTATTTAGCCTCCGTGGTGCAGGAATTCCCCGGCACGGCGGAAGCTTCCCAGGCGCAGGCGGAACTTGCTAAATTAAACTAACCCATTTATGAGAAATCTTGCCAAATTGTTATTGCTGGCGGTATGCGCCGCCGGAGCTTTTTCCGCCGCCTATGGGCGGCCCAATGCCGATGTGTATATAGGCATTACTTCTTACGGAAGCCAAAAAGTGCCGGGGTTTGGCCTTCCCGCTTTTGAAGCGCAGGGGCTGGAAGCCCAGCAAGCCGCGCAGGAAGTGCAGGAAGTGCTTCGCGCCGATTTAATGTATATGCGTTATTTTGACGTGCAGGAAAACGGCCCGGCTTTTGATAACAAACATATTACTGACAGTGTAAGCTCCTGGGGAAAACAAGGCGCGGCTTATGTGCTTTCCGGCAGTGTCTCTTATGAAGCCCCCAATTATACTATTCGCTTGTATGTATATGACGTAAGCACCCGTACCGCTGTTTTTGCCAAAGCGTATAAAGGAACGGAAGCCAGCCTGCGGCGTTTGGCGCATGTGGCGGCGGACCAGATAGTGTCTGCCCTTATTGGCAAGCGGGGTATTGCGGATACCAAAATAGCTTTCGCTAATGACGCCACCAAACATAAAGAAATTTATGTGGTGGATTATGACGGCCATAACCTGCAAAAATTAACCAATGACAAGAACATTGCCATTTTGCCCCGCTGGTCTAAAGACGGGCGTATTTACTACACCACCTATAAGTATGATAACCCGGATATTTTTGCCATTGATATGCGTTTAGGGAAAATAGCCCCGGTAATTATACGCGGGGGACTGTCGCTCATCGGCGGGGTTTCTCCGGACGGCAAAGCCCTGGTATTTACCAGTTCCGGCGGCAAAAACCCCAGCATTTATGTCTATAATTTGGAAACCCATAAAAAGACGCGTTTGACCAATAAAACTTCGGTAGATGGTTCTCCCTCCTATTCACCGGACGGAAAGTACATTACCTTTGTGTCTAACCGCGCGGGAAACCCGCAAATTTATGTTATGAATTTGGAAACGGGCGAAACCCGCCCCTTAACGCGCAGTTTTAACTGGTCCGATACTCCCCAATGGTCTCCCACCGGGGAATGGATTGTTTTTGCCGGGAGGGAGGCTCCGTTCCACCCCATGGATATTTTCCTGGTGGATTTAACGGGTACACAAATCCGCCGTTTAACGACGGACGCCGGCACTAACGAAGACCCTACCTGGTCTCCTGACGGGCGCTTTATCGCCTTTACCACTACGCGCAACGGCGGCAAACGCCAACTGTATGTGATGGACGCGGACGGCAGCGCCCCGCACCTGATAGCGGATTTAAAGGGGAATTCCTACACCCCGCATTGGAGTTTTTAAAACATAGTGTATATTTTTACAACCCCGCTTGTTTTCATCAGGCGGGGTTTTTGTTATGCCGAAATGGCGCGCGCTGAGGGGGGCAGATAGCAATGTATGGCGAGGGTTTACCCGTTTGCCGCAAAACGGTTCATACAACACAATCTTGTGTGGAGGCTTGTTGGTAGATTTTTTGCGAAGAAAATAAAAACCCCGCTGTTTAAGCGGGGTTTTTGTATTTATAAAAGGAATTTTACATACAAGGTTTAATTTCATTAAGCTGGCAGAAATTCCCCTCCTCTTCCACGCAGCAAATGTGTTTTTCTCCCAAGGGCAGACGTACGGTGAAAGCTTCCGGCTGTGTTTGTGCGGCGTATACGTCCCCGTCTTGTATATAAAAAGAAATGTTATTAATTTGCAGCGGATTGTCTTGGGTTATATCCTCTCCGCGCAGCGCGTCCATTTGCGTCTGCAATAAACGTACGTAGGCTGTTTGAGTGTTGGCGGTTTCCACCAAGAAAGGAATCATTATAACGGCGATGATTCCCAAGACAAACGGGAGAAGAATAACCGCTATTGTGCTGACTAAACAGCCGGTGCGGAAGGGCTCTTCCGGCAGCGGCTGGCCGGGCTGATAGGCCTCATTTACCACAAAGGTGGAGGCCATCATATCGTGCAGGCCCTGACGGCGGCGTGTGAAAGCGGCCATAAAAAACCCAAAATACATAATAAAGTAGGAGACCACTTTCCCCAAGTTGCGCCCTACGGCGTGCCAAAAACGCAGGCGCTGCCCGTTTTTGTCCACCACTTTGATGCCCAGGGCCATTTTGCCCAAGGTAGCTTGTTTGGAACTGCTTTCCATAATGGAAGTATAGAGTATAAATAAAACAAAAAAGAATAAATTGGACAGTATGGTAAATAAAAAAAATAACGGGAAAACCGCTGCCATCTCTTCCTCTGTTTTATTAAGCATAACCTGCGGCATATAATACATATAAAAAAATCCGGTTAACATCCACATGGGAATGGCCAAAACAATATTGTCTATTAAAAACGCCGCCACACGGCGCCAAAAGTTTGCATACGGGTTTTGCATAAGGAAGTCTCCTGTAATTTTTTTAAAATTTTTATTTATTATACATAAAAACCGCATTTTTCCTTGTTTTAAAAGGGGTTATTTTGCCGGTTTTTTATAACAGCGGCGGCAACGGGCCTGATAGGCGTCCGTAGTGCCTACCACTATACGCTTGGTGTCTTTAGTGATACGTTGGGTGAAACTGGCCGGGTTGCCGCATTTGGTGCATACGGCCAAGTTTTTGGTTACATATTCCGCCTTAGCCATTAAAGCGGCGGTAACCTCAAATGGTTCGGCGCGGTAGTCCGTATCCAGGCCGGCCACAATAACGCGTTTGCCGGATTTTGCCAATTTCTCACATACTTCCACAATGGCTTTATCAAAAAAGTTTACTTCATCTATCGCCACCACTTGCGTGTCTTTTTGTACCAAAGGAAGTATTTCCGCCGCTGTTTTTACGCACGTGGCGGCCACTTTGTTTTGGTTGTGGCTGGTAATGCTGTCTATGCCGTAGCGGGTATCTATTTTAGAATTAAACAGCTGCACTTTTTGCTTGGCGATCAGCGCCGTGCGCACGCGGCGGATGAGTTCTTCCGTCTTTCCGGAAAACATACAGCCGCAAATTACTTCTATCCACCCTTGTTTGTGGTACATCAATGGGTTTGCCATAGTAATCGTCCTTTTACATATCTCTTAAATCGTTGGCGCCGCGCCAAGGATACCAGTAGTTATCTTCCGGCAGGGCTTTTTGTTTGCGGGGGTCTCCTCCGCACAGGATATTAATGCGGAAGGCGAAAGAGAGGTTGTCATTGCGGTCCCGCACGGTAAATTCGGCCCTCGCGTCGTGAAATGTATAAGAGAAACGCAGCATTTTGTTAAAACCTATTAAACTGTCGTCTTTAATGCGGAAATCTATCCCCGCGTCCATAAGCCATTTGGTGCTATTGGGGCGAATTCCCAACGAAGTGGTAAATGTGTATTCGTCCGAATATGTGCGGTAACGGGAGTTAGGGTCCTGGTGATCGGCAAAATTATTGAAGCCGATGCCGAAAATCTGTCGTTTATAAATAAAGTCCATCTGTGTAATAAACGCTTGGTTCTTTTCTTCCAAATCATATAAGTCCTGCACAAAGAAGCGGAACGCCCCGCCGGGGGAGTTATAACCCGCTTCCAACAGTAAAGGTTCAATGCGGCTTTTTAGGTGGTCCCAGTTTACTTGTTGCAGCTGCCCGGTTTGCAGGTTTAGCTTAGTGTTGGAAAGGTTAAACCCGGTACCAAAACGAACGTACGTGTCAAACGTGGGGCGGTAATAATTGGTTAAATACAAAATATTTTCTTCAATGCCTTTATCTAAGGAGTCCTGGTCTGAAGTAAGCGTTCCGGTGGAAAGGCGTTTGGTAAAACGATATCCAAAGTCTGTCGTGCCCAGGAAGGTTTCCGTCTGTACGTTAAAATCCGTCCCTATGCGGCCCACCCAGGCGTCTTTATCTTGGTATTGCGGGTCCGCGAAAGTAATGGTTTGGTCATAAAACACGGCCGGGGTGATGGTTAATCCGCGGGCCAGGCGGAAAGCTCTTTCCCCGGTCCAGCGGGCGTTTCCGCTTTGGCGGAATTCTTCTTCCATATAGGAAGTGTTGCTGAAATTGGCTTCTATGCGGTTAGCCAACCCCAAAAAATTTACCGGGTGCATAATGTATTTTATTTCCGGTAATGTGCGGGTTTTGGCAATAAATTTATTTTGGTTGCGGTTGTAGATGTCTTGCTGGTCATAATTGACACGCAAGGTAGAGTGGCGCGTTTGGCGCGACACAGACAAGCTGGTTTGTTGGTCCGGCATAAAAATATACGGGTTGCCGCGGAAGAAAGAGTCGTTAAAATACGGGTCAGACACCATGCGAAACTGCGTCTGCAACTGGTATAAAGAGCCTGTTTCATTATTTAATTGGTCAGAAGAATCCGCAATTTCCCACCAATATCCGCCGCGCAGGCCCCAGCGGTTTATTTCCTCTTTACCTAGTTCAATGGGACTGGCTTTATCATGAATATAATAAAACTCTCCGCTGCCTTTTAAAGTAGGGGTGGTGATGGCTGTAATTTCCGTGCCGATACCCAGGCCGGATTTGGTGTAATAGTCTAAATTTAATTTGGGTCTAAATCCCAGCACGGGGTCAAAAACGGTGGAAGTCAAAATAGCAAACCCGACTTTGTTGCTTTGAGAAAAATCCACATGAGTGGCAAAGGGCTTTTCCGTTTTTAAAGAACGCCAAAAAACCGGCAAATACATTACCGGGAAACCGTCCAGCCGCATGACGGCGTTGGTGCCGAAAACGCGTTTCTTGGGAGATACGGTCAATTTCCCTACGGACAGGGTGTAGTGCGGGTCCGGATTGTCGCAGCAAGTCAGGGTGGCGTCCCGCAGGGTTTCTTTTCCGCCTACGGAAGATATTTCTTTGGCGCTGATAACCCGCAGCGGGGGATATTCCGTGGTAATATTTTCCGCCCAATAATCTTTGGTCGTATAATTGACGGACATGTTTTCCCCTTGCAGTGTGGCGCCGGAGGATTTTACCGTCATAGGCCCTACGGAAGAAATTTCCGTTCTGGCTTGGTCCAAGGTAATACTTTCACCCGTTACTACGCGGCGTTGTTTATCTTTTGTTTCCTGCACAATGGTTACGTTGCCTTCCAGGTTGACTGTTTTGGCAACAGGATCTACATTGGCGTTATCCGCGGTGAAATACACAAACCCGTCCTCCCCGGGAGGGGCGGGCAATTTCTTTTCTTGCGCGTAAGCCGCACAGGATAGTATGCAGGCAAACAAAAAAGCGATTATTCTTTTCATGGGTGCACTAAAGCCTGGTGGATCGCATACATCGCCGCGCCGATGCCTCCAATATTGGGGTTGGAGGAAGTAATCAATTTTAGTTTTTTAAACGGGGTTTGTATTTGTTGTTGTTCCAACACGCGTTTTAAGGAAGGCATAAAATATTCAGACGCGCCGGACACGCCTCCCGCCAGCACAATAGTATCCACGTCCAGCATCAGGCAGAAGTTGGCCAACCCGATGCCCAAATAAAAGCCGGTGTCTTCCCACACTTTTTTAGCGGCGGGGCAGCCTTTTTTGGCGGCGCGGGAAACCAGTTCTATTTTAAAATCTTTTTCCGCTTCCACCATTTTGGCCAGTTCGGATTCAGGCGCGTCCATTACCGCTTCCATAACCCGGCGTTTAATGCCAATGGTGCCCACGAACGCTTCCAGGCATCCCCTGGCTCCGCAGCCGCATAGCGGGCCGTTATGTACGTCCGCTATTTTGGTGTGGCCTATTTCTCCGGCGGTGCCGTTGGAACCTTGAAAGAGCTCCCTGTTTACAATCATTCCGCCGCCTACGCCCGTGCCCAAAGTAACTACCAGCACATTGGTTCCTTGGCGGTTCAATTCTTTTTCATATACGCCCCAGGCGGCTAGGGTGGCGTCATTGGCTACGGAGGGGGTGATGCCGGTTAAATCTTTAATAATACGGGCGATGGGCCAGTCGCTCACGTCTTTAAATTTTAAATTGGGGTTATAGCGCAAAATCCCTTTTTGGTTATCCACGTCTCCCGGCGCGCCGATTCCCACCGCTACTCTTTGGTCGGCAAATTCTTTTTGGATTTTGTTAATATAATCCGCTATTTGCTGCAGAAAAAATTTTGGTCCTTTGCTGTAATCCGTTTCCATTTTTTCTTGGCGGAAAATTTCCCCGTGTTCGTTCATCACAAACACTTTTACAAAGGTTCCTCCAATATCTACGCCGATACCAATCATAAAATCAGTTCTCCTTGTTTTTAGGGTGGGCGCTTTGGTATACGCTTTTTAATTTATCCAGTGACACATGTGTGTATACCTGCGTAGCCGCTAAGCTTTTATGCCCCAGCATTTCCTGCAGGCTGCGCAAATCGCACCCGTTATTTAAAAGATGCGTGGCAAATGAATGCCGCAAACTGTGCGGGGTAACCCGCCGGGCCAAATGGGCGCTGATGGCCGTATTTTTAAAAATATAGGCCAGCCCGTCCCCGGTAAGCGGGGTCCCGCGGTTGTTTAAAAAGAGCGCGTCCTCCGGCGCTGGGTTCACCCGGCAGGACAGATAATTTTTTAACGCTTTTAATGCTTCGTCCGTTACGGGCACCAGGCGTTCTTTGCTCCCTTTACCAAAAACTTTTACCAGCCCGTTAAAAAAGTCCACGTCTTTTATTTTAAGCCCGGTGATTTCGCTGCGTCTTAATCCGCTGGAATACATCAGCTCAAACAGCGCTTTATCGCGCGCGGCTAAATGACTGTTGGCGGCGGTGCCCAATAAACGTTCCACTTCTTCCTGGGTTAAAAACTTGGGCAACAGCTTCTGGCGTTTGGGTGCCGGCAACAATTTAAACGGGTTGCGCGCCAATTCCCCTTGGCGCATTAAGTATGCCGCAAAACTGCGCAAAGCCGCTATCTTACGAAGTACCGTGTTGCGGGCGTCTTCTTTGGGAAGCGACGCTAAAAAAGAACGGATAACGGCTGACGTAAAAAATTTTAAATCGTTCACCTTGCGTTTTTTTGTATAGTCCGTAAATTCACGCAAGTCAGCCCGGTAGCTTTTTACCGTATTGGGTGAAAAGTTTTTATTTTCCAAATGCAATAAAAACGCCTGTACCCATTTTTCCATATGTTTACTGGGCGGAGTTTTTCTTTTCGTGCTCCGCTTTTATTTTGGCTATTTCTTCATCGGAAATATTCACAATGGTTTTGCATTTCGGATACCCGGAACAGCCTAAAAAGTATCCGCGTTTAGAGCTTCTTAGCACCATGGGTTTTCCGCATTTTTCGCACAAAACGCTGGTGACAATGGGGCCGGTGGAAGCCACTTTATGCCCTTCGGCATCTATGGAATAGGTGTTTTTGCATTTAGGATAGGCCGAACACGCCATAAATTTACCCCGGCGCCCGGTGCGTATCACCATGGGGGCTCCGCATTTGTCGCACACTTCGTTGGTGGCTTCGGGCTGTACTTTTTGGCCCTCGCTGGTTAAATTGATTTTGCCTTTGCAGGCGGAGTCGCTGCATACCAAATACTGCCCAAAGCGGCTGTGCTTTAAAAGCATCATTTTGCCGCATATGGGGCATTTTTCATCGGTTTCTTTGGCGGCGGGACGCTGCATGCCCTTGTCTGCTTCGTCCAGCTCTTTTTTAAAGTTGTCGTAAAAACCGTTCAGCAGGCTTACCCATCCTTCGTTGCCTTCGGCCACTTTATCCAGCTGTTCTTCCACTCCGGCGGTGTAGGAAAGGTCCATAATTTCTTTAAAAAATCCTTTCAAGCTTTCCGTTACCGTAATGCCCAGTTCCGTAGCAATCAGTTTGTTGGATTTGGGCTGGCGGGCGATGTATTTGCGGTCTAAAATGGTTTTAATGGTAGGGGCATAGGTGGACGGGCGGCCAATACCGTGTTTTTCCAACGTTTTAATGAGGCTGGCTTCGTTATAGCACGGGGGCGGAGTGGTTTTGTGGTCTTTGCTGGCCAGTTCCACCAGGTTCAACCGGTCCCCTTCCGCCAGCACGGGAAGCAGGGCGGAACCCTCTTCTTTGTCGGAATCGTCCTCATCGTCTTTGTAAATGGACAAATACCCCGGAAATTTTACCGTTCTTCCCGTCGCGCGCAGCACGCATTGTTTTTCGTCCCCGCCGCCGGCAATGTCTATGGTTACGGTGTTGAATACGGCGTCGGCCATTTGGCTTGCCACAAAGCGAAGCCAAATCAGTTCATACAATTTATATTGGTCCGCCGTCAGATAGGGTTTCATAGCCTGCGGAGTCCGGTTTACGTCCGTGGGGTGAATGGCTTCGTGCGCTTCCTGCGCGCCCATCACTTTGCTTTTATATACGGGCGGCTTGGCGGGGACGAAGTCTTCCCCGTATTTGGCGGCAATAAATTTTTTGGTTTGTTCCTGCAACAGCTTGGACACGTTGAAAGAGTCCGTACGCATATAAGTAATCAACCCCACCGTTTGGCCGGAAATGGCAATACCTTCATACAAGCTTTGGGCGGTCATCATGGTTTTTTGGGAAGAGAACCCCAGCTTGTTGTAAGCGTCTTGCTGCATGGAGCTGGTGATAAAAGGCGGTTTGGGTTTTTGTTTAACGGCTTTCTTTTCCACCTTTAATACCGTGCTGGGCGCTTTGCGCAACAACGCGCTGACGGGGGCCAGCGTTTCGGGCTTATTAAATACGGTGGTTTTTACTTTGTAATCTTCGGCAAACAAATGATAGGTGGTGGTTTGTTCCACGTTTTTGCCTTCCCACTTTAAAACGCGGGCCCAGAATTGAGGGGCGGCGCCGGGTTTTTCAAACTGGGCGTTTAAAGTCCAATATTCCTGTTCTTTAAAATTGGCGATTTCTTTGGCGCGTTCCGCCAGCAGCCGCACGGCTACGGACTGCACCCTCCCGGCCGATAAGCCGGAGGTGATTTTTTTCCAAAGCAGGGGGGAAAGTTTATACCCTACAATGCGGTCCAAAATGCGGCGGGCTTGTTGAGCGTCTACCAAGTTTAAATCTATTTTACGCGCGTGGGAAAAGGATTCTTTAATGGCGGAAGGGGTAATTTCGTGAAAATAAATGCGCTGGTAGCGGTCCTGCGGAATTTTTAGCAGTTCCACCAAGTGCCAGGCAATGGCTTCCCCTTCGCGGTCAGGGTCGGTAGCCAGGTAAATTTCACTAGCGTTTTTGGCTAAAGGCTCCAGCTCTTTAATTAATTTTTTGGCGCGTTCCACCGCCACATAGGTGGGGGTAAAGTTATGGTCAATATCCACGCCGATGTCTTTGGAAGGCAAGTCCCGCACATGGCCAAAAGAGCTGCGCACAATAAAGTCGCTCCCGAGAATTTTGCTGATGGTTTTTTGCTTGGTGGGTGATTCTACGATAACCAGCTTTTTTCCTTTTACGTTTGTTGTTGCCATGGGGTCACATCCTTAATAATTAAAATTTGTTTCGGCTGTACAGGCCGTTGCGGCAGGCCAGTATGCCTTTTATTTCCAGTTCAAAAAGCAGGCCGGCCGCTTGGGGCACGTCTATTTGCAGGGCTTCCACCACTGCGTCCAGGCTGGCTTCCCCGGGGCCTATTATTTCCAGTACCTGCTTGGATAAATCGTCCAGCCCCGCTTCTTCCTCTTTAGCGATAAGGGGGGCTTTCAACGCGTGCGCGCTGATGCCAAAGCGCAGCGGCTCCGGTATATAGTCTATTATATCTTGCACGCAAGAAACAACCCCCGCCCCGTCCTTTATCAGCTGGTTGGGGCCGGCGGATTGGGGGCCGTCTATCGGCCCGGGTACGGCCAACACGTCTTTGCCCATTTCCAAGGCCAGCTTGGCGGTGATGAGCGCGCCGGATTTAATTTCCCCTTCCACCACGGTTACCACATGGGACAAAGCGGCAATAATACGGTTTCTGCGCGGAAAATGAAAAGCGCTGGGCGGGCTGTTTACCGGCAGTTCAGATACAATCGCCCCGCCATATTCCAAAATGGCTTTAGCCAGGGGGCGGTTTTCGGCCGGATAGCATCGCCCTACCCCGGTGCCAATGACGGCCACGGTGGGTTTTTTAAGCCGTACGGCGGCGGCATGGCAGGCGCTGTCCACCCCGCGGGCCAGCCCGCTGATGACGGTTACCCCGCATTGGGTGAGTTCTGTGGCCAGTTTGTCCGCCGCGCGCCGGCCATAGGGGGTAATTTTGCGCGTGCCCACCATACCCACGGCGGCCTGTTCGGCCGGGGGAAGTTTGCCCAATACATATAAAACAATCGGCGGTTCTTTAATGGATTTTAGCGCCTGGGGATATTCTTCGTCCTCCGGCAGGTAAATGTGCCCGCCCAGCTGGGAGGTGCGATCCCACTCTTGCTGCGGGTCTATGGAGAAGGCTTCTTTTAAAAAACGCTGGGCGGTGGCGGGGTTCATTTGCGCTTCTTGGGCCAGGGTTTTGGCGTCTTGGCGCAAAATTTCCTGCGCGGAGCCGAAAATGCGTATCAGCCGCTCCAGCCAATCCGCCCGAAAGTAGGGAAAAGCGTTCACTTGTATACGTGCCAGCCTTTCGGCGGCGGAAATGGTATTGTTCATTAAATGTCTGCCACTCCTTTCCGGTCCAGCGGGCGGTATTGCAGCACTTCTATAATATGCCGGGTTTCTATTTGGTCTTTTTGTTCCAAATCCGCAATGGTGCGTGCGGTTTTCAAAATTTTGTCCAGGCTGCGCGCGCTTAAACCCAGTTTGCGCATGGCGGCTTCCAGCACGGTGTCCGCCCCGGCGGGAAGCGGGCAAAATTGTTTAATTTCGGCCGGTGTCATAAACGCGTTGGCGGTGGTGGGTGAACCGGCAAAACGCTTTGCCTGGCGCTGCCGCGCGGCCAATACGCGCGCAAGGATGGAGGAGGAATGTTCCCCTTCGGTTTTTTGGTTCCAGTCCCCATAAGAAACGGGGTTTAAGTTAACGGTTAAATCGATACGGTCTAACAGAGGGCCGGATATGCGGGCGCGGTAGCGGTTGATTTGCGTGGGGGAACAGGTGCACGCTTTGTGCGGGTGTCCCAAATTGCCGCACGGGCAAGGGTTCATGGCCGCCAAAAGCGTAAAGCGCGCCGGGAAAGTAACGCTTTCTTTCGCGCGGGAAATGGTCACCACGCCGTTTTCCAAGGGTTCGCGCAATACTTCCAGGCTGGAGCGGGAAAACTCGGCAAATTCATCCAAAAACAGCACGCCGTTGTGCGCCAGGGATACTTCCCCCGGGCGCGGGTTGGTGCCGCCTCCGATAAGAGCCGCGTCTGAAATGGTGTGGTGCGGATCTCTAAACGGACGTTTGGTGATCAGGCGGCTTTTGCCCATTAAGTTGCAAATGGAATAAATTTTGGTAATTTCCAGCGCTTCCTGTTGGGTGAGCGGGGGGAGTATGCCCGGGAAACGCTTTGCCAGCATGCTTTTACCCGTTCCGGGCAAGCCAATCATCAGCACATTATGCCCGCCGGCGGCGGCTATTTCCAACGCGCGTTTGGCCAGCGGTTGGCCTTTTACTTCGCAAAAATCCAGCACGGGTTCTTCCGGCTCCGCCAGCGGGGGAATAAAGTTTATTTGCACCGCTTCTTGCGAAAGTTTTCCTTCCAAAAAATCGGCCAGTTCCCTTAATGTGTGCGGGGTAATAAACGGGACGGAGGATATATTCCCCTCTTGCACGTTTTGCGGGGGGATAACCGCCGTTTTACCGGCGTTTTTGGTGGAAATAAGCATAGGCAGAACCCCGGCGCAGGGGCGCAGGGCGCCGTCTAACGCCAGTTCCCCGGCAAAAAGATAGTTTGCTAACGTTTGGCTGGCGGCGGGGGAAAGCTGCTGGCTGGCGGCTAGAATGCCAACGGCTATGGGCAAGTCAAACTGGGTGCCGCTTTTGCGCTGTTCGGCCGGGCTTAGGTTTACGGTAATGCGTTTGAGCGGAAAGTCAAACCCGCTGTTGCGAAGCGCGGCTATCACGCGTTCTTTGCTTTCTTTTACCTCCGTGTCCGGCAGCCCAACGACGGACAAGGTGGGCATGCCTGGGGCAATGTCCACCTCTACCGATACTAAAAACCCGTCTATGCCTTTAATGGCGCAAGCGTTTACCTTAGAGAGCATTTAAATAAAGTTGAGTACAATTCCTTGCGGGGATACGCCCATGACCGTGAAATTCTGGTTGTATTTGCGCAGAATTTTTGCCACCAGTTCTTCCCCGGAAGAAATATTGGCGGAAATTTCAAAATACGCGGCGGAATTGCTGTACTTTACCAAATTGAAATCTTCAATTTCGCGCAGTTCTTTTAAAATGTCCTGCAGTTGGCGCAGGCGTTCAATATTGTTTACGTTTTCCACACGCAAATTGTATTTTAAGGCGGAATTGATAGACGCGTTAAGCGGCTCCAGCAGTTGCTTGGCGGCCGCTTCGCACGCGGCGGAGATGGATTTTTGCGCCGCGATGTCTTCCAGCGGGTCCAAGCCGCTTAACTGTTGGGAAGCTTCCGCCACCACTTCATAATTTTTGGTGGAAACGGCTTTCATGTTTACGCTGGCTCGGTATGTTTTGAACGGAGAGGTGAGCCCGGTAGCCAGCGTGGTTAAGGGTTTGGTTTCCACGTCCGCAATAATTAAAAAGCGGGCGCCGTCGCGGCGGGCTTTGTCTATGGTTTGATTGGGGCTTTCTAAATTATTTTGGCTTAAATTATCCCCGTTTACCAAGGCGAAGGGTTGTTCTTTCATGGCGCGGTATACGGCTTGTTTGCAGTCTTGCTTTAAAGATACTTCGTCTCCCACCGTTTCACGGGAGGCCACCAAAATGGTTGTTTTTTTGGCAAACGCGTCCGATTCGGACTGTTTGATCACGTCCCCAATGTCTTTTACCAGCACCATGGCTTTGATGCGGGTGTACCATTGGTCGTTTTTACGGTAGGCTTTTTGAGTGTGATAACGGCGGATAAACCCGGCGGATTTAGAAGTGATTTTGTCTTCCACCAGCTGGGCTTGGTCTACCGTGGCGGTGGAGGAGATAAACACGCCGGCTACTTTTTCAACCGCCTGTTTTTGGGCTTCCAGCTCGCCGTCTTTTTTCATTTGACGCAGATTGTTTTCGTCATACGGAACCAAAGATTCCGCAATAACGTATTCCCCTTCCCCTTTGGGGCCTATGCGTATGGAACCGCAGGCGGCCGTAAAAATGCTGAGGGCTAACAAAGAAATAATAAAATGTTTCATTAGTTGTTTTCCTTTAAGTTAATACCGGCTTCTCTGATGCGCTGGCGCGGCAGGCGCATGATAACGGCGCAGCCGTCATCGGCCAAATATTCGGTGGAAACCAGTTCCATCCCGTTTACCAAACCTTCCGCGGAGGAGTGAATGGTAGACCCGGAGGAAACCGCGTCTACCACTTGCACGTCTGCATCTAAATTGGCGCCGTACAATACTTCAATGGCGCGTTGGTAAGCGTGGGCGATGGCGGCCTCGCGGCTCATGATGCGGCGTTGGGATTCGGTTTTGTGGTCCGGGTTGGCGGCGCCAAAACCTCTGACCCATAAATACTCGCTGTCTACCAAAGTATCGTTAAATTCCGGCGCTATTTTGCCGTCTTTTACGGCGGATTTCATCCCGCTTGCGCAGGCGCATAAAGCCAGTGCCGCGGCGATACACAAACAAATGCGTTTCATGTTCTACCTCAATAATTCCGATATCAGTTTGACATATGTGCTGGGCAGTTTTACGTCTTCCATATTAATAATGCCGCAGCGGATTAACATAACCTCTAACATATGCGTTAAAATGTCATAGAAATTTTCCCGTACGGAAGGGTCGCACGTCTGTACGGAAGGACCTAATATAACCGCGCCTTTTAATTTTTTGTTGTCGCACAGGTTGGCGATTTTAAAGGCGGAGGAAATAATATTTTCCGTAGCGTATGAGGAGCGCACGGCAATTTCAAAGCTGCCCTCTACGCCCAGCTCTTTGGCCCGTTCGGATAATGCGTATACCATCCAATTCATCATTTGGGAATTATTATGCGGGTAGAAGAACCCTATTCTTCCCCATTCGCCTTTCCCAAACGGGGGAAGGGTGGTTATTTCATCTATCTCGCGTTTCCACACCATGCTGTCTTTGTCTTCACCTTTGGTGGCGAGGAGTTTCTCTAAAATCATGGCTTGGGAACGGTCCACATTGGGCAAGCCGGGGAAAATGACGTTTTCCAATACTTTGATGCGCCGTATGCTGCGCGATACGGTGCTAAGCGTCATATTCGGGGCGCCGAAGAAAGATTCTACTTGGTTATCCGTTAAATCCACCCCGTTGTCGGACAACATTTTTTTGACGATTTTAAAATGCGCCGGCCCCTGAGCGGTTTTGAGTTCGGATATCCAGCCGGAATCTAATTTAAAATTGATTAATTCCTCTAATTTAGCGAGGGATTCAGGCGGGTATTTGGAGGTAATGACAATTTGTTTTTGTTCCCGCAAAAACTTGTTAAGCAGTTTGGAAATATACACCCGGTTCTGTTCGTTGACGGCTACCAAATGGATATCGTCAATCAGCAATACTTGAACGGAATCCATGAATTTCTCAAACTTCTCAATATTCCCTTCCATTACATAGCGCTGGATCCCGCGGGAGAAACGCACCCCGTTGGTCATAAAAATATTTTCCTGGCCCATTTTTTGGCTCATGGCGTAGCCGATGGCGTTTAAGAAATGGGTTTTACCGGTGCCGGTCGGTCCGTACAAAACAAGCGGATTGTATAACTTACCGGGGGAATCAATAACGGAGATGGCGGTAGCGTGCGCAAAACGATTGACGGAAATGACCATATTCTCTAACGTAAACGTGGGCACCAGCGGAACTTCCAGCGGCCAGTTATGTTTTTTAAGTTCCGATAAAGGCAGTTCAATGGAATGGTCAATGGTTTTGGTTTTTTCTATTTTTGACCCGGAAGAATTCGGTCCCAAAGACATGCCCGGCTGCGGTTGTTGCGCGGGAGCCGTTTGAGGCTGGGCCGGAATACGCGGTTGCTGTTCAGCGGGGCGCTGGGGCGCCGGCTGGGCCGGAATACGCGGTTGCGCCGGTGCTTGCGGCGCCTGCGGCTGCGGAGCCGTTATTTTACGCCGAATGCGAAAAGTTGTTTTTTCTTCGTTATTTTCTTCCATATGTTGTTCCGCCTTTTTATCGTTTTGTAAATTTTTAGTCGGGGTTTCCTTCGCCGGGGCTTTTTTCAGCCGGATACGGAAAGTCTGCTTGGGAGAAACTGGAATTTGCTGTAAATTCTCTTGTTTCTCCGGTTGTTTAGCAGTTTTTTGCTCAGGCAAAGGAGCCGCTTTTTCTTGTTTAATTTCCTTAGGAGCGGGCGCGGGCGCCTGTGTTTGTTTAGGCGCGGGTTGCGCCGGCTTTTCCTGTGCCTCGGCAGGAGGGGTCGTGCCGCTTAGCGTTTGTTGGAACGTGCGGCGCAAAACCTCCGTATTCATGGTGGTTTCCAAATTAAAAGTTTTGTCTAAAGAATCTATTTTTTCCCGTATGGTAATTTCCGGCAGATCCCCTTCCGGCTGAGCGCTTTGGGGGGGACGCGGGTGTTGGGTGGCATTAAAATGGCGCACCGTAGCGCCCGGAACGGGAGGAACGGTATTTAATAGTTCCACCTCATCCGGCAGTTGTTTCCCCCCAGGTTGGTCTTGAAAACCCTGTTCGGGCACGTTCTGTACTTGGTTGAACGAAACAGACTGCATAGAAGTATCTTCCCGGCGGTTTAATTTTAAAGTGTTTCCCGTTTGGGTTTGCGGTGCGGCCGGAGGAACATTGGAAACAGTGGGAATTTCTTGCGGAATTTGAATAGTCCCTTCTCCTTCCTGTGCAACCCGGCCGTGCAACTTAAGGGAATCGTTGTCTGGGGCGTCGGGCGGAAGACTGTCTTCCGGTTTTACTTCTTTGGGTGTTTTGGACTGATCCACATTATGAGATGAAATCTGCGTAAGGGAAATTTCCTGTTTTTTGCGCGGTATGCGTTCCAATTCAGAAATATCATTAACGTCCATGAAATTGGTTTCTTCTCTTAGTTTTTGTTCAAAAACATTAAAGGTTTCTTCCAGGCTGTCTTTCCCGTCGGCCAGATTGTCTATTCTTTGTTCTCTGAGCTGGGCGGCCTGCTGATTGGCTTGCGGGTCGTTCACGTCCAAGAACATATCATATTTTGTTCTGGCTTCAAAAATATCTTCCAGCGGCATTTGGTCAAGCAACGTCCCTTCCATGTCTTTAATTAACATGTCTTTGTCGTTAATGGGATTTCCGGTTTGCGTTTCTTCTTGCAAAGCTTCTTGCGACGGCGCTTCTTCGCGAAGGAGTTCTTCTTGCTCCGCGGGGGCGGCCGGTTGCGGAGGTTGCGGCGCTGAAGCGGCGGGCCAAGGCTCCGCCGATTCCGGCGAAGTGGGAAATTTTTCTTCTTGCGTTTGTTCTTGCCGGGGCGCAGAAGGAACTGGCGGTTGGGGCGTATCCTTAACAGATACATCCGGCGTTTGCAGCGTTTGTTGTTCCAATTTTAAATCAGCCGCGTTTTCTAAATTAATAGAGCGGCGTTCTTTGTTTTCTTTCCCGTCGGACTGGCTGTCCTGCGGTTGGAAAAAGCTGGCAGAGGGATCTAAGGTTAAAAATGTAGGAAAATCTTTGTCTTCTTTGGTAACCTCTTGGTTAAAGAGAGGTTCCCCCAATACGCCGCCCGGAACAAACTGGTTTACTTTATTGGTTTGGGCAACGCCTTCCGCCACAGCCGTGCGAATTTTATCCAACATGCCCTCGTCCATATCAGACGGCAAATCAAACTGATACACAAACGGGGCCACGGCCGGAACCGGAGGCTGCGCGTATCCTTCCAGCTTTTTTGCTATAAGCCGGGCGTCATGCTCTGTTCCGTCAGTTACCAGGCTGTAAAGCAAACTCTTGGTCTGCGGATCAATATGAGAGATAATATCCCAGTTATTAATCATTTGCCCTCAATAATTTTAATGCCGCTGCTAGCGCCCAAACGGGAGGCTCCCGCTGCCAGCATAGCCGCCGCATCCGCGCGCGTACGCACGCCGCCGGAGGCTTTTACCTGCATGGCGGCGGGGATAGACTTCTTCATTAAAGCAACGTCTTTTACGGTGGCTCCCCCGCTGGAGAAACCGGTGGAGGTTTTTACAAAATCGGCCCCTGCTTCAGCCGCCAGCTGGCAGGCTTTTACTTTTTCCTCGTCTGTTAACTCGGACGTTTCAATAATTACTTTTAGAATAAAGCCGTCCCCCAAGCCGCGGATTTGGCGTATGTCTTGGGAGACGGTTTGATAATCTTTGCCTTTCAGGGCGCCGATGTTGATGACCATGTCCAGTTCGTCGGCGCCGTTTTCCAACGCGTTTTTAGCTTCAAAAACTTTGGCCTGCGTAGTATTGGCCCCTAAGGGAAAACCAATCACCGTGCAGGTTTTTACATCGCTGTCTTTTAACAAAGCGTGCGCCGCGCTAACCCAGCAGGGGTTCACGCAAACGCTGTAAAAACCGTATTCCAACGCTTCCCGGCAAAGTTTTTCTATATCCGCCAGGGAAGCCGTGGGTTTTAACAGGGTGTGGTCTATCACTTTGGCCAAGTTCATAAAGCCTCTTTTAGTTAAAGTTAATAATGCGGCGGAATTTTTCCGCAATTAAAGACTGGCCGCCCACCAAAGCGCCGTCCACGTCTTCTTTTGCCATAATTTCGTCCACATTGGAATCTTTTACGCTGCCGCCGTATAAAATGCGGGTGGCTTGGGCAAAAGCGTCGGAGTATTTACCGGATAAATATTTGCGGATAGCGGCGTGTACTTCCTGCGCTTGTTCCGGCGTGGCGGTTTTGCCGGTACCGATAGCCCATACCGGTTCATAAGCGATAATTAAACCTTTCAAATCCGCTTCGCTGAAACCTTTCAAGCCGCCTTCCAGCTGGCTTTCAATTACGCTAAGGGTTTTGTTGGCTTCGCGTTCTTCCAAGGTTTCGCCCACGCAGAAGATAACGGTTAAGCCGTGGCGCAAAGCGGCGGCTACTTTTTTGTTTAAGATTTCATCGGTATCGCCAAATACGCTGCGGCGTTCGCTGTGGCCGATAATGGTGTGGGTGGCGCCGGCATCTTTAGCCTGCACGGGGGAAACTGCGCTGGTAAAAGCGCCTTTGTCTTCCCAGTGTACGTCTTGGGCGGCTACTTGAATAGCCGTGCCTTTGCACAATTCGGCCACTTTAGCCAAAGAAGTGTAAGACGGGGCCACAATTACTTCTGCGTTTTGTTTATTTTCAAAATTTTTGGTTAAGCCTTCAATCAGCGCGGCGGATTCCGCCAGCGTGTTATGCATTTTCCAATTTCCGGCGATGATAGGTGTTCTTTTAGTCATGTTTTTCCCTCTTAAATAAAATACGGCAAAATATCCTCCCGCAAAAGGGGGGAAGTATCCTATTAAATACTATCAAATAAGGGGCTTTTTGAAAAGCCTGTAAAAAAGTTTAAAAACCATAAAAAACCCGGCATATAAGCCGGGTTGGATAAGAGAAAATTTATTTCTTAAATAGCGGCCACTGTAATGCCGTATTTATCCGCCAGGCGTATTACGTCTTCTAAGTCTAAAACCAAGGTTTTCCCGGCCTCAAAAGCCAGCATCTTAAAACCGGCTTTTTTCAGGCTTTCCACCGTGCCTTTGCCGATGACGGGCAAGTCAAAGCGTTCATCTTGCTGGGGGCGGGCCACTTTCACCACGGCCACGGCGGATTCTTTATCGGCGGATTTTTTATATAATTCCCCCGCGCGCAGAATACATTTATCCGTTCCTTCCATCCCTTCCACCGCAATAGTGGCGTTTTGGCTTACCACGCAGGTGAGCCCAATATCCAGCCCGGCCACGGTTTTGGCTATTTTAAACCCAAAAGAGGCCGCTTGCGTTTCCTGCGGGGTGGGAGGGCGTTTGGTCAAAACCCCTTTGCCCGGCATGAAATCTTCCAAAAACAAGGCGGAATTGGTAAATTCTATGCCTTCTTTTTTAAACTCGTCTATTACGCGGGATAATAAATACTGGGTGCCCATATTTTTTAGGGAAGCCAAAAATTTGGCGCCCCGCAAATCCGGCATTAAATTGGCAAATATAGAGGTATGTTGTACTCTTCCCGCCATTAAGATTTTTTTAACGCCGTGGGATTTAAAAAATTCCAGTCCGGCGCCCAACTGCCCCAGCCTAAGCGGACGAAAAACGCCGGTAATATGTTTGAAGTCCTCTTCACGGGCGTTGCCTTTAATGCCGGCAATAACCACCTCATAGCCTTTTTGTGCGGCTTTTTGGGCTATGTAGAGGGGCATTTTTCCTTCACCCGCGATGATTCCTATTTTCTCAGTCATTATCAGCTTCGTTCACTTTGCGTTTGGCCAGGGCCACCCCGCGGGAAGAGGCGCGGCAAAAATCAATCATATGCTGCACTTCTTTGCAAGGGTGCTCGGCCTCCAGTTCGGCCATGGCTTCTTCCAGACGTTTGGTTCCGCGGAACAAGGTTTTAAAAGCGCGGCGGATTTCCATAATGGTCTCGCGCGAAAGGCCGGCGCGGCGCATGCCTACAATATTGAGGCCCACCAGGCGGGCGCGTTCCCCTTGGGCGATGCAGTAGGGGGGAATATCCAGCGGCAGCATGGCTCCGCCGGAAAGCATAGCCATAGTACCCACGCGTACAAATTGGTGTATGCCCACCATGCCCGACATTACCACCCGGTCTTCCACAATAACATGTCCGGCGATGCCGGTACTGTTGGCAACAATAATATTATTGCCTAAATGGCAGTCATGCGCTACATGGGAGTTTGCCATCAGCAGGCAGTTGTTGCCGATAGAGGTGGGAACGTCCAGCTTAGTGGAGCGGTGAATGGTGACGCATTCGCGTATTTGGTTGCCGTTGCCCATTACGACGCGGGTGTCTTCCCCGTTATAAGATAAATCTTGCGGCATAACGCCGATAAACGCGCTGGCGATAATGCGGTTTTTATCACCCATAGTAGTGTTTTCTATAACGCAGTGGGGGCCGATGATGTTATCTTTTCCGATGATGACATTGGGCCCAATTACGGTAAAAGGGCCTATTTGGGTGGAGCGGTCTATTTGGGCCGAAGGATCTATAACAGCGGTGGGATGTATATTAGGCATGAAGGTTTTCTCCTAAAATAAAAGTCAAACAGGCTTGCGTGCAAAGTTTGCCTTTTACGTAAGCCTCGGCATAAATTTTGGAAATCTTTCCAAGACGTAAAATTTCTATGGGCATTTCCAGCGTGTCCCCGGGCACAACCATACCGCGGAATTTGGCGCTGTCTATACTTAAAAACAGGGGGATTCCCCCTTCTTTGGAAATTTGGCTCATAATGGCTCCGCCAAACGCTTGGGAAATAGTTTCCACTATCAGCACGCCCGGCATAACGGGCTTCTGCGGAAAGTGCCCTTTAAAATAGTACTCATCCGCCCGGACGTGTTTTATTCCTAAGTATTTCTTTTTTTCTTCCAGTACGCGCACCTCGTCCACCAATAAAAACGGGTCTCGGTGGGGAATACTGGCTTCAATGTCTGCTTTGTTTAATGTTTTAATAACAGGCAATTCTAAAAAATGTTTAAGCGTATCACGTCTTTCGCTCATTTGTCCTCCGAGTTTTCTAGTAACAGTTTAGCAAAAATTACATTGTGTTTGTGCCCCCCGCAGGAGCAAACAATTTTTAAAGGCGGCAAATTTTGGGCGGTAAGACTCAAGTCTCCCACCAGGTCTAAAATTTTATGGCGCACCAGTTCGTCCGGAAAGCGCAGTTCGTTTAAAAATTTGTCTTTGCCCACCACTACGGCGTTTTCCAAAGAACCGCCTTTGGCTAAGCCGTGTTTTTTTAAGAACTCCAGTTCTTCCTCAAACCCAAATGTGCGGGCAGGGGCGATTTGATTTAGGTAATTTTCCGGGGTAAGCTCCAAGGTGTACGTTTGGCGGCCCACCAACGGATGGTTGTGAATGTACTCAAAACTCAACGTCAGTTTATCCGCCGGCTCCGCCGAGTAGGAAATATTGCCGCTGGAGTAGGTGATTTTGCGGTTAATTTTCAGGGTAGGGCGGTTATTCTCCAGTTCCTTTATGCCGGCTTCTTGCACGGCTTTGGCAAACAATAAAGAGGAGCCGTCCATAATAGGCGGTTCGGGGCCGTCCATTTCCACCAATACGTCCGTTATGCCTAAAGCGTTAAGGGCGGAAAGTACATGTTCCACCGTCCATACTTCGGCCGTAGCGTTTTTTAAATTGGTGCCGCGCAGGGTGGAGCTGACGTTTGCCGCCAGCGCCGCTATGGGCTCTGCGCCGGGAATATCGGTGCGCAAAAACGAAATGCCGTTTTCCGCCGGGTTAAACGTCATGGTGGACGGCACGCCCGTATGCAGCCCAACGCCGCTTACGGATACGGATTTTTGAAGTGTTTTTCTCATAAATTATTTGCCTGCCAATTTTTTAATTTTACCCAAGAGAGAAAGTTTCTTGGTTTGGGATAATTGCTTTTTAAATTCTTTTATCTCTTTATACATTTCCGGCAGTTTACGCAAAATAGCCAACTGGCGGAAGGCTTCTTTCTGCGGCATGGCCGGATAACCAAAATAGGTCTGCCCGGCGGGGATGCTGTTCATCACGCCGGATTGGGCGCCTACTTGGGCGCGGTCCCCTATTTTCATGTGTCCGGCCAAACCCACTTGGCCGGCTAACACCACCCCGTTGCCGATGTCCGTTGTGCCGGCGACGCCTACCTGGGCGCACATGATGCTGCTCATACCTACTTTTACGTTATGGCCCACTTGCACTAAGTTGTCAATTTTGGTGTTGGCGCCGATTACCGTGCTGGAAATTTTGGCGCGGTCTATACAGGTGTTGGATTGGATTTCCACATCGCTTTCAATAATGACATTGCCGATTTGCGGTATTTTTTGGTGCCGCCCTTCGTGGAAAGAGAAGCCGAACCCATCGGACCCTATTTTGGCTCCCGCCTGTAAAATAACAAAATCTTTTAAAACGCAGTCTTCCCGTATGACCACTTGGGGGTAGATTAAGCAGTTTTTGCCTATTTTTACGTTTTTGCCTATATAGCATTGCGGATAAATAACGGTGTTTTCCCCGATTACGGCATCTTCCTCCACCACGCTGTACGCCCCAATGCTTACGTTGGCGCCGATGTTAGCCGTGGGGCTTACCACGGCCGTGGGGTGAATGCCGGGCGTATATTTTACGCGCAGGGAATCCACATATTTTAACAGCAGGATGAAGGCCCATTCCGGGTTTTTGGCGTACAAGATGTTGCCTTTAAAAGGCAAGTCCTGCCCTTTGGCTTCCAGCGGCAAAATCACGCAGCCCGCTTTTAAGTTTTGCAACACTTCCGGCTTTTCTAAATTTGTTAAATAACAAATACCGTCTTCTGTCGGTTCGTCCAAGGCGCATAATTGGCGCAGAACAAAATTTTCATCTCCCGCGGTTTCACACTGGGCAATGCGGGCGGCTTCTTTTAAAGTGATGTCCATAATACCTCTTGGCCGCACTATTTTTTGCGGTACTTTTTAGATTTTTTTAACCGGTTGATAAAATCCTTAGTGACGTTGACGGGTTTTTCCCCGTATAGCACTTCGTCTTTACGCACCACGGCGCCGATGTTTCTTTTTTTGGCGAAGGATTTTATTTCGGTATAAATGTCTTTCAAAATTTCTTTTACTTCTTTTTCTTCCAGCTTTAAAATTTCTTCCCGGGTGGCATATTTATAATTATCAATAAAAAAGGTTCTTTCCGCAATAATTCTTTTGTTGGCGGATATGCGGGCGGTAATGTCTTCCAGTTCTTCCGGCGTGTTTAAAGGGGACGTGGTAATTACTTCCGCCCCGGAGAACAACAGCCGGTTGATGATATTGCCTAGCAGTAAAGAGTCCGCCTTTTCCTCAATTTTGGGTTCAAATTCCTGCGGTTGCACCACAATGCGTTCATAAAACGGTTTTAACTGCAAAAGCTGCGCCGCCAGCATTTTGTTTTCAGCGTTTAGGGCGGAGATGATTTGTTTGGCGCTTTCCACCTCTTGTTCTTTGGCTAAAATTTTTAGGTGGATTTGCTCTTTTACCGCCACCGTGCGCGGGTGTTTGTTGAAGGCCTCGTCTATATCCACATAGGCCACCGTCAGGCATTTGTTTTCATATTGGGAAAGGTCTTCTTCCGGTTCCGCTTCGGCTAAAGGCTGCCGCGGCGCGTTTTCCGCGGGCGTTTGCGGTTCTTGCGCGGGCAGCCCGGCGTTTTCCGTTATAGAAGAAGGGGCCGCCTGCTCCTCGGCGAAGGGCGCCACTTCCGGCGTTGGTTGTACGGCACCGTGTTCTTGTTCCGGTTCCGGCGGCAGGGGGGAAGGCGTTTCCGCAAAGGCTTGTTGTTTGGTGCTTTCCGGCAGTTGGATGGCGTCTTCATCCACCGGCTGGGTGCCCGCGTCAGGCGCGGGGGCTTGCGCGGCGGAGAGCGTACCCGAGGCGTTTTGCGCTTTAATGGCCTGCACGATGGCGGCTTCCTGCGGGGTGAGGGATAAGTCGTCCTCCGCCCAAGCGTTTAAAGCCGCCAAACAAACCAGTAAAGTAAAAACACCCTTTTTATTATTCATGCCTTCTGCCTGTTACATCATATTAGACATATTGAAATAGAAGTGGGACTTGTCCTGCCCGTCTCTGTGGTTTAAACCGTAGCCCCAGTCTATGCGTATGGGCAGGGCCGGGGTGGTAAAACGCAGCCCCACGCCTACGCCCGCTTTAAACTGGTCCGAATCGGGGCCGAGGCTAAAGTCAATTTCGTCAAATTTATTCCAGGAGTTGCCCAAATCAAAGAAGAACGCAAACTGCGCCATATTGCGCCGTCCTTCCCGCGCGATGGGGAAGCGCAGCTCCGCGTTCATGACATAATACATATCGCCGCCGTATTCCGGACCCACTTCGCCGGCGCGGTCATAACCGCGGATGGTGTCGGCCCCGCCCAGGAAGAATTTTTCATAAGGGGGCACTTCTTTCGTGCGGCCGTACGGCTGTACGGAACCTATTTTATTGGACAATACAAACACAATGGGGTAATTGCCGCCCACGTTCAGCACTGTATAGTTGAGTACGGAACGGGCGTTAAAGTACCATAAATCCAAATCCCCGCCGATGGGGCCGCCAGCCAACGCCAACCCAACGGAGTTGCGCCAGCCGGAGGTGGGATCCCAAATATTATCGCGGGTATCTACGGCAAAATCTGTGCTGATGGTGGATACATTGGTATCTCCCTCTTCCAAATAGCTGCCCGGTTTTTTGCCCTCCGCCCATTGGAATTGTTCGTCAATGTCATAAATATCAATGTTTTCAAAAGAATAACCAAAGCTGAGTTGGTAGATATCGTCATTAAAGCGGGGGCCTACTCTCAAGCGGCCGCCGGTGCGCTTTTCTGTATAGGCTTGGTCGTCAGTAGAAAAAGAGCGGTAACGGCGGGTGCTGAACAAATCTACTCCTAGGGAAGTGGGCTTATCATAAATCCACGGGGTAGACCAGCTGACGGTATAGTCCAAAATGTCTTCCCCAAACAGCGTACGCAAAGTTAAACGCTGGGCGCGGTTTAAAAAGTTCAAATGGTTGACAGATACTTCCCCGTACAGCCCGTCCATGGAGGACATGGCCAACCCCGCCTGGAACATGCCCGGCCGGCCTTCCACCACGTTAAAGCCCAGGTCCACTTTTTGCGGGTCTGCCGTGGGTTGAAGGTCTATTTGTACGTCGTTAATAAAGCCCAAATTCATGATTTTGGTTTGGCTGCGGCGTATTTTTGCCGCGTCGTACAAATCGCCGGATTTAATGGAAAGCTCCCTTGTAAAAACGTATTTTTTGGTTTTTCCGTATCCGGTTACGTCTACATTGTCAATGTAAAATATGCCGCCTTCGGAGATGTCAAAGCGGATGTTTAACAGCCCGTCCTGCACGTTATATTGGGGCTCTACGCGGGCTTGCAGGTAGCCTTTGTCGGCGTAGGCTTCCTGAATGGCGGCCACGGTGTCTTCAAAATCTTTTTGGTTGTAGAGTTTTCCTTCCCGGTAGTAGATTTTTTCGTTTAGTTCTTCGGTGGTAAATACGTTGCTGCCCTCAAAAGAGGTTTTGCCAAAATCCACCTTCGGGCCTTCGGTAACGTCATACGTAATGGTTACGCGGGATTTATCTTCATTATAATCCAGCTTAGGCTGGCTCATCATAAATTGGGCGTAGCCTTTATCGCGCCCGAAAAGCATCATTTTTACGTAATCCTTGGGCAGGTTTTGGGGTTTATACACTTTGCCCGGGCGGTTGGAGGATTTTTTGATAAGTTTTTCCAGCGGGATTTCTTTTAACCCGTTTATGTTTACGGCTTCCACGCGGGTGCGTTCCCCTTCGTCTATAATCAGTTTTACTTCTACGGTGTTTTCGTCTTCAACGGCAGTCAGCTCGTACTTTACTTGGGCGCTGACGTAGCCCTTTTCTGCGTATTTGGCTTTGATGCGTTCCAGGTCCAAATCCAGCTTGGCTTGGTTGAAAGGGTCTTTTAGTTTTAAGGTCATGGCCTGGGTGATGGCGCCTTTGCCCAGGTGTTTTCTGCCTTCGTAGGTTAAGCGGTCAAAAATGGGTTTTTCTTCCACCATGTAGGTAATGCGGTGGCAGGGATATTCCTGAAAAAACTGTTTGTCTTTTTTGGTGCCGGATATGCGGGAAATGTCTACTTCCACTTTATCAAAATTGCCTAAAGCGGAAATATCATGAATATCATCAGAAACGGTATACCGTTCGTACAGGGTGCCTTTTTTGGCGTTGGCGGCTTTGGTAACGGTACTTTTGGATATATTGCGAAGGCCAGTTGCGTCAATTTCACAAATCATCCACGGGCCGTTGGGGTCTACTTCTTCTTCCAAGACCTCAGCGGCAAATACGGGCTGCACCAGCAGCAAAGCGGCCCCTAAAGCTATGCTTGTTTTATAAAAGTTAATCAAACCGTTCCCTCACTTAACAAAAAAAGCCCGCACTAATAGAAAGCACGGGCTGATTGAATGCGCAAAAAGTATGACTATTTGGTGGGTCTGGCTGCACGGCCGCTTTTGATGCAGACAGTGCAAACATACGCAGTCTGTGCTTTGCCGTCCAACATCACTTTTTGTTTTTGCAAGTTGGGCTTAAAGCTTCTTTTTGTTCTCATGTTAGAGTGGCTGTAAGAACCGCCGGATACCGGGGCTTTGCCACACACAGCACATTTATACGCCATAGTTTCCTTCCTTATAACTGAATTAAATTTGGTCCTTATATTCTATTAAATCCGGGCCGTTTTGTCTACCCTGTCAACCGGCTTGTTCTTCTTTCGGGGGGAAGAAGCGGCTGGCCAAAACGGACAATACCAAAATGCCCACAATAACGCCTAAAGACGCCACTACGGGTATATGGAAAAAGCGGCTGATTATCATTTTTACGCCCACAAAGAATAAAATGACCGAAAGACCGTATTTCAAATACGGGAATTTGGTGGCCATGCCGGACAGCAGGAAATACAGCGAGCGCAGCCCGATAATGGCAAAAATATTGGAGGAATACACCAAAAACGTGTCTTGCGTAATGGACAAAACGGCGGGGATAGAGTCCACCGCGAAGATCAAGTCAGACATTTCAATTACCAGCACCGTGGCAAACAGCGGGGTGGCAAACCATTTACCGGCTTCTTTGATGAAAAAGTTTTCGCCGTGGTAATCGGTCTTAATGGGCATGATTTTTTTGAATACTTTTAATATGAAAGATTGGCTGGGGTCAAAATTGTCGTCTTCTTTTTGCAATAGCATTTTGGCGGCGGTAAAAATGAGCAGCGCGCCGAAGACGTATATCGTCCACGAAAAGGCGGAAATAAGTTTTACCCCTATAAAGATAAAGATAAAACGCATAATCACCGCGCCCAAAATACCCCACAGCAAGGCTTTAGGCTGCAAGTGGGACGGTATGGCAAAGTACCCGAAAATCATAATAAACACAAACATATTGTCTACGGACAATGAGTACTCCAACACATACCCGGTAAAAAATTCCAGCGCGTGGTTGGGGCCTTCCACCAACCAAATGGTTCCGCCGAATAAAACGGCCAAAGACACCCAAGCGCAAACCATCACGGCGGCTTCTTTAATGGTTACTTTGCCGTGGTGTTTGTTTAAAACGGCTAAATCAATAAATAAAGCGGCCAGTACAATTACCCAAAAGGCAATCCACATAGCCACCGAAACGGAAGTGCTGACAGGTTCCATTAAATTATTCTCCAAAAGTTAAGATGCTTTTATATTATAGCAATTTAGGAAAAAGAACTTTTCCTTTGCTTTTAGGGGGTAAACAATAAAAAACCCGCCACGAAGCGGGAAAAGAAGAAAGCCGAGAATGGGAGTCGAACCCACAACCTACGGTTTACAAAACCGTTGCTCTGCCAGTTGAGCTATCTCGGCGCAATAAATTTAAATTATTTTATCATTTTTAAGGTCAAAGGCCAACCAAAACGCCGCAAGGGTATTATGCTACAATACAAAAAAGGGGGATTTATGAAGAAAATTTGTTTATTGCTGTTGCTTTGTGTGTGCGGCTTTTCGGCCCAAGGGGCAGAGTGTAATGCGCAGAAAGACTCTACCCTTTCTATTTTGTCAGATGAGTTGATGCGCAATTTTAAAACCCTTAAAAAACAGAATCCGCCGGTGTATTATATGTCTTATCAGCTAACGTCCATACAGGAGTTGGTGATAACGGCGCAAGCGGGCGTAATCCGCCAAAATACGGACAGCCGCTCCAACTGGGTGGATTTTGACGTGCGCGTAGGCAGCGTGCAGACGGATAACACCCACGAATTAAAAGGTTTTTGGAATAATTTCCGCCAAGTGGAAAAAGAAGCCCCGCTGGATGCTGAGTCCCAAAAAGTATTACGTAATGTATTATGGCGGGGTACCCAAGAAGCGGTGGAGAAGGCGCAGGATGATTATAATAATGTAATCAGCAATAAACAGGTGTCTTCCGCCAGTTTGGATACTTCGGACGATTTTGTCCTTCCGCAAAAGGCCCTCTTCTGCCAAACGCAGCCTTCGGTAAGCTATGACCGCCAGGAAATAGCCCAACGCCTAAAAACGCTTTCCTCATTGGTAAAAGATTATGATTTTATAGACAAAAGCTCTTTTAGTTTTGTTCTCACGCAGGAAGATACTTTTTTTGTAAACAGTGTGGGCAGCCGTCTTCGCACCCCGCGTATTTTGGGGCGCTACTCCATGGTTATCCGCGCGCAAACGCCGGAAGGAATGGTGCTGGAGCGCAACGAATTATATGACGGCATTACCATGGAAGATTTCCCTTCTATGCGGCAAATGAAAGAAGATTTTACCCGTATGGCGCAGGAATTAAAAAGTCTGCTTTCCGCCCCAGCGGCGGAACCCTATACCGGGCCGGTTATTTTAAAAAACCGCGCCAGCGGGGTGTTTTTTCATGAAATATTAGGCCACCGCTTAGAAGGGCACCGCCAAAAAAGTGATTCCTTTGGGCAGACTTTTACCAACCGCGTGGGCCAACAAGTGGTATCCCCCATTTTAAACGTGAGCGATAACCCGCTGCTTTCCCACTTTCAGGGAGTGCCGCTGCGCGGGCATTATGTATATGATGATGAGGGAAACCCCGCCCAAGACGTTCTGTTGATAGAAAGGGGCGTGTTAAAAAATTTCCTCATGGGTTCCAGCCCCATTAAAGGGTTTCCCGCTTCCAACGGGCATGGCCGCAAGTCTTTAGGGAACCGCGCCGTGGCCCGTATGGGCAATACCATGATTACCCCGGTTTCAGCCGTTTCTTATGAAGAGTTGGAAAAGCGGCTTTTGGCGGAAATTAAACGCCAAGGCAAGCCGTACGGTTTAATTATTGAAGACATTTCCGGCGGTTTTACCATGACGGAAACCTCCGCCCCGCAGGCTTTTAAAGTAAACCCGCTGTTGGTGTATAAAATCTATCCGGACGGGCATAAAGAAATGGTGCGCGGGGTAGACTTGGTGGGCACTCCGCTGACCAGTTTTAGCAAAGTCATTGCGGCGGCGGACGATTACGCCGTGTTCAACGGCAGCTGCGGGGCCGAGTCGGGCTGGGTGCCGGTGTCGGCCGTGTCTCCCAGTATTTTAGTTTCGGAAATGGAGGTGGAAAAGGTGCAAAAAAATCCCTCCAAGCCTCCCATTTTACGCCCCCCATATACAGAAAATTCTTCTAAAGGGGGTAAAAAATGAGAAAGTTCTTTGTTTTGTTATGTTTGTTGTTTCCCGCTTTTTCCTGGGCGCAGGACGATGTGTATTTTAAAGCCATGCAGGACGAGCTGGCCCGCACGCAAAAGCAGCTTCGCATTCCTAATGCTCCCCGCCCGTATTTTACGGCCTACTGGCTGACCAAAACCAAAGGCGTAATTTACGAATCTTTATGGGGGGAACTGACCGTATCCAGCACAGACGTATCGGACGATTGGCTGCTGATGGGCCGGGTGCATATGGTGGTGGGTGATAAAAAAGAAAACAGCCACGGCTTTTTACACAGCCATTATTATTACATCCCCAACGAGGTGTTTAAAATAGGCGACGGATATGACGCCGTGCGTCTGGGGTTATGGGGTATTACGGATGCGGAATACCGGGAAATGGTAGAAATTTTTGCCCAAAAACAGGCCTTTATGCGCCAAAAAAACCTGGCGGATAAATCTTCCGATTTCGCCCCCGCCAAACAAGGGTCTTTCTTGGAGCCGCAACCCCAATGGGAAGAGCTGGATTACGCCTATTATGAAGATTTAACAAAAGCTTTGTCAGCCGAAGCTAAAAAATATCCGAATTTAGAAGAAGCTTCCGCCGGCGTGCGTGTTTTGCTTAGCATGTTATGGTACGTAAACAGCCAAGGCGGCAAAATGCGCCTAAACACCACTTGGAAGAACGTCTTTTTGCAAGCCCAAATACGTAATAAAGACGGTATAAAACAACGCCCTATGGCGCAGTGGATGTATACGTTGGAAGAACTTCCTTCTAAAGAAGAACTGCTGCAAAAAGCCAATGCGTTTTATAAATGGGTCAGTGAGGGCTATTCAGCCAAAAAAGCCACCCCTTACATAGGGCCTGTTTTATTTAAACCGGCCGCCGCGCAAGAAATGATAAACTCCCTTTTTGTGTCTAACGTGTCTAACACCAAGCCTTTGCTTCAAGAGGAGGGGGAGGACCTTAGCGCCGGCGGGTTTAAAGATAAAATAGGCCAGCGGGTGTTTGCCCAGCAATTTACGGTGGAAGACAAACCCCTGTTAAGGGAATATAAGGGGGTTTCGCTGGCGGGTTTTGCCCCTATTGATGCCGAAGGCGTACCGGCTGAAAACCTGCTTTTGGTGAGCAACGGCAAACTATTGGATTTGCCTTTTAGCCGCAGTTTAACGCAGGGACGCAAAAAGAGCAACGGGCACGCGCGGGTTTCTTACCGCCAGCGCCCGCGCGCCGGAATAACCAATTTGTTTGTTACGCCCCAGGATCCTTTATCCCAGCAAGAGCTGGAACAGAAACTCTTGGACCGCTGCCGTGAGCTGGACCTGGAATACGGTTATATTGTGGAAATGATGCCCAATGCCAAACAGGATTTGCCCAACATTACGCGTGTTTATGTAAAAGACGGGCGTAAAGAACAAGTATATGGCGCCAAGTTGGAAAATTTCACATCCCGCTCTTTGCGTGATATATTAGCGGCAGGAGATGATGAAACCATTTTCAATTTTTCCGAGGATTCAGATCCAGCGCATGCTATCATCGTTCCTTCTTTATTGGTGGACGAAGTGGAACTGGTTCCTACGGGCAAACACCCGGACCGTAAACCTTTTGTCTCTAAGCCGTAAAAAGCATTTAGTTAGGTTTTTATGTTAAAAACCCCGCCGTTAAAGGCGGGGTTTTTTGGGGTTTTGATGTATGTGTTTAAAAGAAAATTCTGCTTATCAGTTGGGTTTGGCGGAGGGTTGCGTAAGGGAAATGGCCGGTGCGGAAAACAGGCTGTCAGTAAACCGGCGGATAAAGGTGTCTTTTTCCCCTTGGCGTATTTGCTCCAGCAAGGATTTGGCTTGCTCATGCCGGCCTTGGCCGCTGGCGTTCATGGCCATGACAAAAAGAGCCAGTTCATTTCCGGGTTGTTTATCCAGTATTTGGCGGGCCTGCCAGTCAGACTCGGCATAGCGTTTGGCCTGGTGCAACCATAAAGCGCGGTATGCTTCTAAATCCGGGCGGTGGGGGGACAATAATAAAGCGGTGTCCAAATCGGCCAATGCGTCATTAAAACGGCCTAAACCGCGGTTTGCTTTGGCGCTTAGGAGCCAAAAGTCCGGGTTGTCAGGCGTTTCGGAAAGAGCCATGGTAATATTTATAAAAGCGTTGGCATAATCTTTTTGTTGATAGAACGTTTGGGCGTAGCGGGCCCGGTGGACCGCCGGCGCCTGCGGGTTGAGTTTAAAAAGCTGTTCATAATAAGAGCGGGCTTTGGCGTAATACCCGGTGGTTAAATAGATTTCTCCCACACCGGCCAGCACATTTTGGTTATTGGGTTCTAAAGAAAGGGCGTGTTCATATAAAGATAAAGAGCGGTCCGTCAGTTCAGTGCGTTTATACAAAGCGGCGGCGGAGAGCAGCAGAGGCACGTCGTCCGGGTGAAATTCCAGCGCTTCCTGATACGTTTCCAACGCCTTGCTTAAATCCCCCAATTGTTCATAGCTTTGGCCCAGCAGGCGGTAGGCGCGCACTTCGCGGCGTTTAACGTTTTTGGTTTTATAAATGTAGGCGCTTAATTCGGTAATGGCTTCCTGATATTTTCCGGCATTAAACAAATCCCGCGCTTGTACATATTCTTTGCGGTCATGGCGGGTGGCGAAGTCTAACCCCAACAAGCCGGGCTGGCCGGCGCAGGCGGCTAGAAAACATACGCTTAAAAGCGTTAGTAAAAAATTACGGTTGGTATACATAATGTCCCATTTTAAGAAGCATATCTTCTTGCAAATCCGCCAGGCTTTTGGTGGCGGAAAGTATGCCCTCTTCTCCCGCTTTGGGCAGTTTGTCTAGCTCCAAGGTGGAAATATTTAACACCCGGTTGGTAATGACAAAATTTGCTTTTTTAGAGGATTCCTCAATCATGGCCGCCCCGCGCACGTCTCCTACCCGCAGGAAGTATTCCGCAATGGTGCGAGGTGTTTGGGAAGAGAAGTCCGGCGGGGTGACAGAGGCTATAACGTATTGGGCTCCCATTTTGCGCAAAGTTTCCGTGGGCAGGTAGTCTACCACCGCCCCGTCCACCAAATGGCGGTGGCGGTATTCCACCGGCTCAAATACGCCGGGTAAATTCATGCTGGCGCGCACCGCGATAGAAAGCGGCCCGGAATTGAATAAAACGCGTTCCCCGGTTTTTACGTCCATGGCCGCGCAGGAAAAAGGAATTTGCAAATCCTCAAAACGCATTTCCCCAATTTGCTCGTTAAAAAATTTTTGCAGATTGCTGGAAGACGGTAATTTCTTTGCTAGCAAAAAGCGCAAGAGGCCGCCTACGTTAAAATCCGGGGTGATTTTTTCCATCGTCATGTGATGGCTTATTTCCCATAGTTTGGATACGGGCAGCCCCGCGCTGTATAGGGAGCCTACCACAGAACCCATAGAAGTTCCGGTCATCATATCAATGGGTACGCCGGCGTTGTCTAACACTTCCAACACGCCCACGTGGGCAAAACCGCGCACCCCTCCGGCGGAAAGCGCCAACCCTACCGTAGGGCGTTTGTTTTTAGGCAGCTGGGTAAATTCTTCCCACAAAAAATCCCGCAGGATTTCATCATCCGTTTGCCTTTCCAGTCCGTAAACAGCCGCTGCCGGCAGCAGGGCCAGCACAGCGGTTGTTAAGCAGATTAGAAAAGCTTTGCGCATATTATAAATCCCGTCCAATGGCCCATTCCAATTCCGCCTTGGCCGTTAAGTTGTCGCGGATGGCGCAGTAGTAGTCGCTACCGGCTTGTAAATAAGCGCTTAACGCTTCCAGGGGGGCCGTTCCGTATTTAGGTGTTTTTTGCGCTTGGGAAAAGAGTTTGGAAATTTCATTAAAAGCTTCCTGTCTTTGCAGTACTTCCGTCTGCCAAAAAAGCATATCCGCATGAGCTCGGGCTACTTGTACGTGTATTTTGTCTTCTATGGCTGCCCGGCGCAGGGTGCTTTTTGTCTGTTCCGCCTTTTTTTGGGCTGATTGCGTAGCCAAATTATAAGACAGCGGCAAGCGCATGGCCAATGATATTTGGCGGTTTACGGAGTCCAAATTATCATAACCCAATTGTTCATAACTGCCGGTTAAAATAATATCCGGATAGCGGCGGGATAATGCCAAGTCAATAGATAAACTGTCCAGTTCCAAGGCGTAAATGGCGGATTTAAGCTCCGGTCTAAATTCCATAGACCACAAATTTAAATGAGGCAAGTCCAAATCCGTCTTTACGGGTTTAAAATTTCCCACCACTTTTACATGGGTGTTGAGTTCTTTGTTTAGGGCTACCAGCATAGCCAGCTCGGCATCTTTTAATTCTTTAACAGCCTCGTTGCGCGCCCCCAGCAAAGAAGCAAGCTTTGCCCGGGCCTGTACTTTTTCCCACGCGTTTAGTGTGGAGGCATTATAAAAAATTTGCGCTTGTTGGGCGGTTTGTTCGGTTAATTTGGTGTGTTCCTGGGCGTAAAGCAAATTAAAAAAAGCTTTTTTAATATTTAATACGACGGCGTTTTTTACCGTGTCATATTTGCTTTGGGCTTGTTTTAAATTGGCTTTGGCCATTTTGAGCGTGCTGGAAATGCGGCCGCCGGAATATAAATACTGCGTGGCGGTTACCCCGACGCCGTAGAATTGGTTCTTTATAGAGTCTTCCGTCAGCTTTAGCAGGTCGTCGCTGATTAAAAAACGGTTCCCAACGGCTTCCGGCAATACCATGGGATAATCTAAATTAAACCAAGTGGCGGTGCCTTGCAAAGAAATTTGAGGCAAATACATAAATTTAGCCTCGGCTACTTTTTGCTCGGCAATGGTAATTTCTTGCCGTGCGGCTAAAAAGTCCGAATTATTTTCCAGCCCTAAGCGGATGGCGTTTTCCAGGGTTAGGTCGTCGTTAATAAGGCTGGAAAATTTAATGCCGTATTCTTTTTGGGCAAAAACTGCCTGCGTTAAACATAGTGCCAGCAGCAACATAAAAAGTTTTTTCATAGGCCCCCTTATTTTTTATTTTTCATGTCGGATTCTATTTTATCCATCATGTTGTTAAACTCGTCTTGCAGTTCCATCAGCTGGTCCCCTTTGCGCAGGTGAACCCGCTGGGAATAATCCCCTTTGGCAATGGCCTTGCACACCTGTTCAAACCGGTACACCGGCCCGGCCATTTTATGAGAAACCAAAGCGGATATAACCACCACACATAATACGTATAGGGATATTTTGTAAGCGAAAGACGTCATTATAGGAAGTATATTTTCGTATAAAGGCTGCACCAGTACCGGGTAACGGTCAAAAATTTCATCCAGCGTAACGGTTAACTCAAAAGCCATGATGCCCAGCCCGATTAATACGCTGAAAATTATCATCAGCATGTAACGCAGCTGGAGCGATTTTTTAATAAAAATCGTTCGGCGTTTAAACTGGGGCGCCGCGTTTTGCGCGGGTGCCGGGGTAGATTTATCTGTCATAAAACCTCTTAAATAACAACGGCCCCGTTTGCCTCCCTTTTCAGGAACCGCGGAGCCGTACGCAAATGAAAAACGGCCCTAAAAATTGCCGACGTAACGGATTTGTATAATACGTTCGGCCTCATCTCCGCGGCCTATACGGCGCACGGCCGCGTCAAGCGAAAGGGAAGGGTGTAAATAGAACCGCAGCGCGGCGTTGAAGCGGGAATCGCGGATATTGCGGATATTATCCCACTCCGCCACTAAACCGATGGCGTCTTTAAACACATAAGACATACCGGTAAAGAAATACAGTTCTTCCCAGTCAAAATCTGAAAAGTTCAACCCGGCGGAAGCGTCTAACCCGGGGATAATAATCTCGCGGGACATGGCAATGTAGCCGCCTTTGCGGTTATCCATATATTCTTTACTTTTATCTATGGGGTAAGTATAGAGATGGTCTTTATAGCCGTACCCATAGCGGCGCCCGTCATAGCCGATGGCGATAGCCGGAAGGTATAAATCGCCGTCAAACAATTTCCATTTTGCCTGGAAATCGGGAGACAACACTTTTACAGAAGACGAGTTCCCCACCAGTTCATGCGCCGAAAAAGAAACCCCTAAATTAATCCGGGGAAATACGCCAAATTCTATGGTTTCCATAAGCGAGCCATGGGAATAAGCCCGGGTTAGGAAAGAGGCCTGGTAGCGGTCCAGCACTTGCGCGGTGGGGACGTCCAAAAGCATGGTTTCCGTGGTGATGGGATCTCCTTCCGCGGCCCATGCTCCTAAGGGAAAAACGGTTAATACAGTAAGAAAAAAAGCTTGTTTAAGTTTCACGTTAGCGCTCCTGTGTCTCTGGATTTATACTACTTACAGCCAAACACGTATATCTTTTACTTCCGGTTTAACCACATAGCGGATGTTGTGCAAATAAATGCTTTCGCGCGCGGCCATAAAGTCGTTGGCGTCGCGGGGAAATTCCAGCTCAATATTGCCTTTGTCTATATTGCGGGTGTCATGAACAACGCCCAGGTGCCAGCGGTCTATATGGTCCGCGTCATAGGCTTGGCGGGGGTTGTCGTAATTGCGCAACACCACCATGCCTTTGGGCAAGGGTCCGGCGTCTACCGGGATTGTTTTGGTGATTACTTTGGTAGTCCAAACGGTTTTCCCTTTTAACGGACCGCGCAGAAACGTCACTTTATAGCGCGGGTCGTTATTGGCGGGTTTTTGGTCAAGCCGGGCCAAACAATAGGTAGCATAGAAAGTGCCCATATTCTCGCATTGGGCAAAAACATTGCGGCGGAAGAGACGCTCGTATTCTTTTTTATAGTCGGAGCGGTTATAAGGTTCTTCGGTATGGCGGCACGCGCCGGCAAACGCCACAACGCATAAAACGGCTAAAACGGGAATTAGTTTTTTCATAATAAAACTCCTTAAAAAGGTCAGAATAGTCTATACCTTTCGCTAATAAATTATACCCGTTTTTGGAATGAAATGGAAAATATATTTTTTATATAAAAAGGCCGCTGTTTCCAGCGGCCTGTATATTATGGTTTGTATTCTTCAAACTGAAGCCCGGGGATTTTGCTGTTTGTTATTTTATTGCCGGAGGATTTTTTCCCCTCCGGTATGTTTCTTTGTAATTCTTGCGTGGCTTGGCTTGCTGTCATGTTGCTTATTTTTTTGGTTTTGCGGCGGGAAGAATCAATTAAGTTTTCCCTATACAGTTCCTGTATAACCCCTTGGGCGAATGCAGCCATGTCTTTGGCGCGTTCGGTTAAATCATTTTGTAAGATGTCGGCCCGGGCGGCGGTGTCTAATTTGGCGCTGCGGTCAAACACTTTGCCGTCTTTGCCCCATACCAAAAAAGCCGGATGTTCTTTAAACACGTCTGTCATGTCACGGGCGTTTTGGGGGTCCGGCACGTAAAAGATAATGTGCTCCTGCCGTGTTTGCGGGTTTAATAATTTGCGGTCATCGTTGCGGCGGTTAAGCTCTTCCATTTGCGCGCGTGTTATGGGAATATACGCCGGGGCGTTTTTAGATAAAGCCTCTTGCATAATTATAAAACGTTCGCCGGATTCATCGTCTTGGGTGTCATCCAGCAACCTTTTTTCCAGTTCCGGCACCCATTGACTATATAAGTTTAACGGATCCTCTACGGAGTTTAAACCGGCGGAAATAACAGTTTCGCGCACGTTGGGATATTGCTGCAGCTGATTGGGGATCCAATAACACTCTTCGTTTGCGCAGTTTTGTTTTTCCAGCATCAGCTCGTAGATGCGGGATATGGCTTCCTTGGCTTGCTTTTGTTCCGGCATGTCTTCCGTATCGTCTTCCATGTCCGGGGGACGCATATTTTTTGTTTTACCCAAAACAACCATCACGTTTACTTCCGGCAAGGCCGGATGCCCGGCCGGTAAATTCAGTTTTTCCACCAGTTTTTGTCTGCCTTGTTGGTTTTGCTTTTCTTGTTCTTCCGGGCTCATCCAGGCGCTGGCATCCTGCGAAATGGAAGGAATCGTGCCACAGAGGGTAAGATCTTCCGCGTAGAAAGAGTCACTCTCCCCTTTGCAGCCAATCGTGGTAGGAAGCCGGTCCGGCGCGGGGGCGTTGCCGGCTTCTTCCCGTACTTGGCGGGTTAATCTGTTAGAAAGGTTTTCTTTTGTCCGAGAGATGATTGACGCCAATTTTTGCTGATTGTTTTTCTTTTCTTCATCCGTGGCGTCTTCATCCTGGTTATTTATAATCCACTCGCTTGTGCGGGTGATGGCCAGCATGGGGTTAAACAAATCCCCGCCGGAGTAGACGGTAGCCGTTTCCGTCCCGGTGGATGCGGCCGGGGTTCTTGCGCCTGTTCTGGGCAAAGAAGCCACGGTATAACTAGGCATGGCGGGAGCCGCGGCGGTACGGGTGGAAGAAGGGGTTTTCCCTTGGTTTCCACCTAATCCCTGGAAAGAGGCCACCGGGCGCGCCGAAAGATTTGTTTGAACGGTTTCTGAAGCCGATTTCTTTCCAAGCAAATTTTTAATGGGTGCCAAAAGCCGCGCCAGCGCGGAATCCGCCGGGCGGGCGGGGGCGTCTAGCCCCGGTGTAAAACGGGCGGCCCGTTCCTGGCGAACATAGCGGTCATAGGCGGTATCGGTCGTGTTTATCTCGTATATGCCTTTTGCGTTAGCCTGAGGGGCGGTTTGGCGCACAAGTACCCAGTCTCCGTCGTCGTTTTGCAGGGCGGCGTCTCCATAATCAAAATTGGAGGGTCTTAACAAAGTGGTTTGGGAAGAAGCCCCTTCTTCCGAGCTTTCTGCGGCGTAGCGGGTGGCGATTTCGGGCGGGACGTCGGCATACAGTTCGTTTAAATCCTCGGGGGAAGTTTGTATTTTCCCCCGGGCTTTAGCCAGGCGCTTCTGTTTGCTTTGAAATATAGAAGCTATGCGGTTTACAAGCTCTGTTAACGGGTTGGAGGTAAAAATCTGCGGGGAAGCCTTTTTACCCGGCCCGCCGGCAGTTTCTTGCGTTTCTAAAAACGGCAGAAGCAAAAAGAGAAGCAGCGCGCAAATACATATGATTAAAAAAGTTTTGCCAATGGTTTTCTTCATACGATAGCCCCTGACATAAATAAAAATCTTCCTTTTTCCGGGCCGCGTAAAGAACGCCCCCGCAAAAGGTTATTCATAGTCTACCCGTTTAAAGAGCATTTTTCAAGGGTCTTACTCCATTTTTAACAGGCGTTTTAGTATTTGCCAGGATTTTTGAATATGCTTTACAAAAGCGTTGGGCTGGGGCTGGGCCGGCTGTTGGAGACTGCGCAGAGGGGGATATCCTGCTTGCTCCATGAGTTGGATTAGGTAATTAGAAGGAACGGCGAAATTTAAGTTTTGGTTTCCTTCCCCTTTATAGCTGCCAAAGACCACGGATATGACGGTTCCCTCCCTATTAAAAACAGGGCTTCCGCTGGAACTGGGGGAAATGGGGGCGCTTATTTGGTGCCACAGGATGCCGTTTGATTTTTGGCGCACCTGACTGATCAGACCGGAGGAAACGGTATTTTGCAAACGTCTTGGGTTGCCGATTACGGTAATCACCTGCCCCGGCAGCACGGTGTCTGAATCGCCAATAACGGCGGCGGGCAGGTTGGCCGCCTGTATTTTAAGTAAGGCTAAATCCACTTCTTGGGACTGGGCAATCCGTTTTGCCTCTCCGGACACGGCTCCCGTGTTAAAAGTTACATTTATGTACAGGGCGTTGTCCGCCACATGGCGGCTGGTGGCTATTATCCCGTCCGGATGGACGACAAACCCTGTCCCGGTAAAGGTGGTGCCGTCGTTTTTGGCCACGTTAACCGCTACCACGGTTTTGGCGTTTTCATCGGCAATTTCCACATGGGTTTTTGCCTCCAATGAAGGTGTTAAAAAGCAAAACAGCAAAAAAGCCGGAAAGAGGTTTTTCATATTACCGATTATAATAAATTTTGGCCTTTAGGCGCGGTTGAAAAGAGTGGGTATAAATTGTAAACTTTAGTGTAACAGGAGTGTTTTATGGAAAAGTTTTACGTTAGCCGCAAAAAGTATGAAGATTTAGTAAAAGAAGTAAAAGCGTTAAAGGAAATAAAGGCCCAGCTGTCTGAAGAAATCGGCGCGGCTGCCGCCCAGGGGGACTTAAAAGAAAATGCGGAGTATCACGCCGCCAAAGAAAAACAAGCGGAAACCTTGCGCCGCATTGATGATTTGGAAATGAAGCTTCGCAACGCAGAAATTACCGATGATTTGGCGGTAGACCGCAGCGAAGCCCGCATTGGCGCCACTGTTACCATTAAAGATTTAGCCGCAGATATTGAGTTTACCTATACGCTGGTGGGGTCTATGGAGTCCAACCCGGATAAAGGGTTATTGTCTGTAAAATCCCCGTTAGCCAGTGGTGTTCTGGGCAAAAAAGAAGGGGAAGAGTTTGAGGCCATCCTTCCCCGCGGGCCCAAAAAATATAAATTGATAAAGTTGGAATACAAATAATTTGTTCCGTATTTTATAGCAAAACAGGCCGCTTTTAAGCGGCCTGTTTTTTGCAATGGCTACGTTTGGAAACTGTGTTTAACGGGGCTTATTATTTCAGGGGTAAGGTGAGTTTGCCGTCTACCATATAACGTATCATTTCATCATACAAGATGCGTTCGTGCAGGCTGGCGGACGGGCGCTCCTGCACGGATTGCGGCAGCCTTTGGTGTTTTTCGCGGAAGGCTTTAAAGTCTTCTAAAAAATCATAGTAAGGGCGGTTAGGATATTTTGCCAGTAAATCACGTAATTGGCGTTTAATGGTTTCTGTTTCCAAAAAGGTATTGGTAACATTGCGCGTTAAAATAAGCTGCAGGGTGTTGTATAAACGCCGTTCTTTAATGGGGGCGTTCCACATAGGCTGGCGGTGGTTTTTAGCCACAAACGCGCGCAGGTCTTCTAAGGTTAAATTATAGGCGCTGATAGTAGCCTGCACTTCTGGGGCGTTAATAGATTGCTGCATGCCTTTTTGATGTTGGTTATATGCGTCTCGGGTAAATTTTTTGAATTCTTCCGGATTATTGTATAAAAGTTCCGGTATAGCTAAAAATCTGCGCAGATGTTCTTTCGTGCGTTGGGATACTTTCCAAGATTTCAACAATTCGCGCAGCGGCAAATTGGGTTTATGCGGGTGGCTGATTGCGTAATTTAACGCGCTGTTTACCACAAATTCACGCAAATCTTGTTTAGACAAGCTTTCCAGATCCCGGTCAAGCGGAATGGCGTAGTAATCTGAAATTTCTTTGGACAATTGGGCATACTCTTCATTTTCCAAAAGTTTAAGCAACGTTCTGGATAAGGTTTGGTTAATTACTTGGTCTTTGATTAACAATTCTGCCCAAGCCACCTCGGAGGGTTTCGGGTCTGCCTGTAAGGCCATCACGCGGGGGAGTATTTCCGTCATGGCGTTAATTTCATGTTGGTAAGCCTGGTGACGGTTTAACAATTTTTTAAAAGGAGAGGCGGACATAACCACTTCCAGCTTTTGCCCCAAGTGGCGGTAAGTGCTGGTGGAATACAGGCCCTGAGTTCCCCGGTTCAGGTTTGACAGGATTTTCTCGGCGTTAGCGGCAGTTTTGGAAGAGGAGGAAGAAGCCTCCTTTACTAAACGGCGAAGCGCTTTCTTCCCTCCGCCTGGGCCGGTGGCACAAAAAGCGCAACATGCACTTAAAATAAAGGTTAAACATAAAGTAATTTTCTTCATAATTTTAGTGTAGTAAACCTATAAATCCCTAACCAGTGTCTTTAGACCTAAGTCCCGTTGGGCCTTTGGGCCTAATTTTTCAGATAAATTGTTAAAAATACAGGCGCATGGACGGGTTTGTTTTTAAAGATAAGCAAAAGAGGTCTTGTCTGCTTTCCCCAGGAGGCTCTTCTTGGGCAACAAAAACCCGCGGCGGCTTTGGCGGGTGTAGCCTGTTGTGTGTTATTGGAAAATACAGGTAAAAATTTTTTAACTTCTTGCCTTGGGGCTTGGGCTTATTTGAGGGTTTATTTTAAAACGCGGAGCAATTAAAAAACCCCGGCTTATCGCCGGGGTTTTTTACATAAGGCTTGTTATTGATATTTTTTTAACACCGCTTCTTTAGAAGCGCTGGAGTAGTGGTTATAGTCTATTTGTTGGAAAATAGAGTCTTTCTGTTCCAGCTCATACACATAGGCTTCGTTAATGCGGTTGCCTTTGATTTGCTCATACAGCTCATTAAAGCGCTGTATGTGGTCTTTGGTGCGCTTGGTGGAATATTCCTTAGCGGTACCGGTAGTCATCAGGAAGGCCCAGTCGGAAGACTGCATTAACAGTAATTCTCTTGCCAGCTGGTTGAGCGCCCGGCGCAGCAGCCCGTCCGCATTGGGGAACTGGTTGGCCATTTCCATCATGCGTTCGGCCGCTTTGATTAAATGGCGGTAAATCCAGTCGTTTCCGCTGTTAAGCCACACGTCGTGATAGCCTTTATCCCCCCAGGAGGACATGGAAGGCTGCACCGTTTGGTTGACGGGATATTTTGCCAAGTACTCGCTGGGAGTAATCAGCTTAATATCCGTCTGGTCGTAATAAATCTTTTTAAAGAGATATTCCAAGAAGTCTATCCCTTCATACCACCAGTGGCCGTACAGCTCGGCGTCGTACATAGAAACAACCAGCGGTTTGCGGTCCAGCAAGGTGCTTAAATATTCAATTTGTTTCTGGCGGTTAAACATAAAATTGCCGGCGTGTACGGCGGCCACTTCGCGCGCTTCCTGCGGGTTGTAGGCCTGTTTTTGGTTCAAGGGCACTTTGCCGGTAATTTTATAGTATTTCATGGCGATATTGCGGCGTACGCCGTCGCTGTGCAGGTAAGGTTTGATGTAATCGTAATCCAAGTCATACCCTAAATCGCGGTAAAATTCACGGTATCTGGCATCACCGGGATAGCCGGATTCTGCGCTCCATACCTGCTGGGCGGATTCCATATCGCGCGCAAAGGCGGCTACGCCCGTTTGCGGGCAGTACACGGGGGCGTAAATACCGTATTTGGGGCGGGGAGTGCCGTGTAAAATGCCGTGGGACTCGGTAAAGAAGAAGCGGATGCCTTCATCACGCAGGAACTTATCGTCCCCCGGGTTGTAGGCGCATTCCGCCAGCCAAATGCCGCGCGGGCTGCGGCCAAAGCGGCTGCGGTAATCGTTGGCGGCGATTTTGATTTGGGCGTTTACGCTTTCTTTGTGTACCATTAGCGGCAAATAGCCGTGGGTGGCGCAGCAGGTGATAATTTCCAGTTTGCCCATATCTTGGAATTTCTTAAATCCTTCCAAAATCCGCCCGTGGTAGCGGTTTTCAAACAAGTCTTGGTAGCGGCGGAATTTATCATAATACATCTTGGCTACGGCTTCAAATTCCGTACCGCGGGTGCGCTCTATTTCTTTGCCGGAAAGTTCCACCCGTTGGTTCAAATAATGGCGGAAGCGGTCTATTAAAAGCGGGTCCGACATCATATTGCACAAAGGCGGCGTGAGGGACATGGTTAAACGGAAATCCGTCCCCTCGTTGGTTAAATTTTCAAACACGTTCAGAAGCGGCAGGTAGGTTTCCACCATGGCTTCATAGAACCAGTCTTCTTCCAAGAAGTCCGGGTATTCGGGGTGTTTGATAAACGGCAAATGCGCGTGTAATACAAGTGCTAGATAGCCTTTTTCTTCTGCCATGTTATTTCCCCTGTTCGCGAAGCGCTTTTATGTTGATTTGGCGGACTTTATCCCCTTTGGCGTTTTGGGCTTTGATGGGCAAGTCCACCACGCTGCCGGCGGGCAGGTGTTGGCGGATAGAGAATTTACCTTCTTTCAATTCAATAATTTGGCCGTTGATGGACACGGTGGCATTTCTGGAGGCGGAACCGTAAATGATGATTTCGCAATCCGCTTTCAGCCAAATGTCTTCGTCCTCTTTCTTTTCCGGTTTTTCCAAGTGCAAAGCAAAGGAAGACCAAGACGTAGGCGTGCCGGAAGAAGGCAGCTGGGTCAGTTTCCAGCGCTGGCCGATTACCTGCATCAGCTCGCTGGCGCCCAGGCCGATGTAATCCGCCCCGGAAAGTTTCAATAATTTTTGGAAGTCGCCCTCCACAATCATCCACTTGTCGTCAATGATATCGGAAATTTTGCCCGGGGGCAGCAGGGTTTGGTTGCTGCGGGCCACTAAAATAAAGCGGCCGTCCGCCGTCAGGTAGCCCAAATCCGCCACGTAGCTGCGGCCGGTTGCCGGCGCGTTGATATACCAGCTGCGGGCTTCAAAAATAACAGGCATATCATAAAATTGCACGGCGTTGGTGCCGTCAAAATAGCTGATGCCGGTTACGTCGTATAAACGGATAATGGTTTTAGCGGCGTTTAATACATCGGCGCTGTATTGGCTTTTGATGCATTCAATGGTAGCGGCAGTAATTTCCCAAAACAGAAACAGCCAGGCCGGGTCTTTTGGCAAAAGGTAGCTTTCAGTCTTGCCGTAAGAAGCCGGAATATCGGCTTCCGCTTTCGCGTCTTTCACCGCGGGTTTCACCAGCGCGGAGGACGATAAATTTTGTGTCATATTATTACCTCACCCTTTAAGAATAAAACAATAAAAAAGCATGATAGTCTTCAGCCATTATATTGTAGCATTTATTCGGCGTAAAATAGGGTTTTTTTTGCGGAAAATTAAAAAAGTTTTAAAGAAGGGGAATTTCTTGGGCAAAAAATCTTTTTTTGTTACAATAAAAGCATGAATAAAAAAGGATTTGGCTGGATAGGGGCCGTTATTGTGCTGGCGGCCGGAGGAGTACTGCTTTTTGTATTGCTGCAGGTGCAGGCTATGTTTCAAAAAACACAGTCCCAAACGTTAAAACAAATGCAAGGCGGGCGCGCGGCGCAGCAACAGGCGCAGGAGCCCCGCCCCTCCTGTGATGACGCCAGCGGAGTTTGCCCGCTGAGTGAGTTTGAGTAGCGGCGGCAGAATCATTTATAAAACATGTAAAATGAAAACCCCGGGCCGAACCCGGGGTTTTAAATGAATTTTTGGGCTTAAATAAGCCCTTTCTTTTTCAGTTCTTGGCGCACGGCGTTCATATTGGCGGGGATAATATCCGCCGTTTGAACCGCTTTTAAGGCGGAGTCCGTATCCTTTAACCCGTTGCCGCCTATAATCAGGCAGACGGATTCATCATGTTCTATCTTTCCTTCCGCCACCAATTTTTTCAGCGCGGCATAAGTGGCCGCCCCGGCGGGTTCGGCAAAAATATTGGCTTTGCGGGCCAGTTCCGGTATGGCGGTGATGATTTCCTCGTCCGTTACCGAAACGGCAAACCCGTGGGATTCTTCCAGCGCCTGCATAGCCAGCGCCGCGTCGCGCGGGTAATTTACCAAAATACTGTCCGCCACCGTATGGGCCTTAACGGAACGGACCTCGCGTTTTGCATCAAACGCTTCTTTAATGGCGGCGCTTCCTTGGGCTTGCACGGCAATCATTTGCGGCATGGATTCAATAATGCCCAGTTTGGCGAAATCCACAAATCCTTTCCATAAGCCGCATAAAATGGTTCCGTCCCCCACGGCCACAATTACTTTGTCCGGGGCTTCCCATTCCAGCTGTTCGCAAATTTCAAAAGCGCAAGTTTTTTTGCCTTCGCGCGTATAAGGGTTAAACCCCGCCGCGCGGGAATACCAGCCATATTGTTCCACGGTTTGTTTGCACAGCTCAAAGGCGTCATCATAAGAACCTTCCACCGCTATGACATCCGCCCCGTATACCAGCAGCTGCACCAGTTTGGGTTCCGGTACGGAGGTGGGAGCGAAAATAACGCTCTTCATGGGCAGGCTGGCGGTCAGGCAGGCTAGAGAATCGCTGGCGTTTCCGGTGGAAGCGTCGGCGATAATTTCTTTATCTAGTTCCACCGCGCGGGCCACGACCACGGCGCTTCCGCGGTCTTTAATGGAACCGGTGGGGTTGCGTCCCTCGTCTTTAATAAACAAATTAGAAATATGCAGCTCTTTGGCCAATTTTTTGCAGCGGTACAGCGGCGTCCAGCCTACGTGCACATTGGGCACTTTGTCGTGGTCGTCAATAGGAAGCAGGTCCATATAGCGCCACATGTTGTATTCCCGGTTGTCTTTTAATTTGCCGATGCTGAAACGTTTGGAAATTAATTTATAGTCATAATTCACTTCCAAATTTCCGCCGCAGGCCGTACACACAAAATCCGTTTCGCTGGTTTTGTGTTCTTTGCCGCAGTTGATGCATTGCAGGTTTAAGATTTTTTTCATAAAGGGTTTATTTGGCGTTTACCGGTTTTTGTATTAAAAATAAGCTTACAAAAATAATTGCAAGCCCGATGATTTCCATGCCGGAAGGAATACGCCCGCGGGCGATAATATCGCTGGCCATGGCTACCACCGGCGTGAAATAAGTAACAGAGGCCATGCGGGTAGCCCCCCAGCGTTTGATTAAGGCCACCATCAGCAGGAAAGCCACCGCGGAAGAAAAAATACCCGCGCTGAAAATGGACAACACCACTTTTAAACTAAATGCCGAAGCGGGGGGGAACGGCTCCGCCAGCGCGGCCACAATCACCAGCACCACGGCGGAAAACAAATATTGGTGGAACGTGTTGGCTTCCAGCGTAACGGAAGTATTGTCCACCATGACCAGCTTGGTAATGACGTTTCCTAAACTGTAAGACCACGCCATTAATAAAAACGCAAAACAGCCGTAAAGGGCCATTTTGTCACTGCCTAAAGTAAAAGAGGGCCAAACAATAATTAGCAGCCCCGCCATACCGATGGTTACCCCGATGGCGCGGCGCCAGGTAAAGCGGTCTTCCCCTTTTAAGATAATTGCCCCGGCGATGAAAGACCATATGGGCACGGTACCGTTAAAAATACCTCCAATGGTAGGGGCCACAAACCGCTGCCCCCAGGAGATTGCCGCAAACGGAAATAAAATAAGTAAAAAACCAATAAGCCACGGGCGCCACAGCTCGCGCGGATTAATTTTTAAGCTTTTGCGCTGCACCCCGTATAATACAAGGAAAAACGCCAAGCCGGCCGCCACGCGGAAAAAGGTGCTCCAATAAGGCGGCAGGGCTTCCACCATGTTTTTAGAAGCCAGAAAGGCCGTGCCCCAACACAGGGCCAAACAAAACGCCAGTAAGTAACTCATGTATAAAAACCTCCGTAAATAACATTATAGTAAATTGTTAAGCGGGGTAAGTTTTATAAAATATACCTATCCCATTTTTTACTTTCCTTCTGCGGAGGATAGGTGTGTATGTGGTTTTATAAAAAAAATACCATGAGTTTTTTGTTTTGCGTAGTGGTATTAACCGGGGTGCTGGCGGCAGGTGCGGGGGTTCTGCTGGGAACGGCCAACCCATACTGTTTGTTTTATGGAAATAAGTGGGATATGGGCATGGATTTTTTTAATCCTATTTATGCCGCTTTGTCCGGCACGGCCAGTTTGTATCCGCCCTTGCCTATGGCGTTTTATAACGCAATCGGTCTTTGTTTCCCCCCGGAGATATGGCAAGGAGGCGCGGCCACTTTGCGGGCCAGCTGGCAGGGGACGGGATTATATGCGTTGTATCAAATAGCGGGGATATATCTGTTTTGCGCGTTGGTATTAGGGATTAAAAAAGGGGAGAAAAAAGAAAGAGCGCTGTTTTTAACGGCGGCTTTGTTTTCGGCCCCGTTTTTATTTCAGTTTGAGCGGGCTAATTTTATTTTCCCCGTACTTCTGTTAATCTTAGGTTTTTTGCGTTGGAAAGACAGCCCCCTCCCCTGGGTGCGCCACTTGGCGCTTATTTGTTTGGCGGCGGCCGGGGCGTGTAAAATTTATCCGCTGGCGCTGGGCATTATTTTGGTGCGGGAAAGACGTTGGAAAGATATTTTGATGTTGGGCGTTTATACGGCGGCTTTGCTGTTATTGCCTTCTTTTTTGTACGGCGGACCGGAGGCCGTGTACCACCGTTTGTGGCGCAATATGCAGCTGCATTTAAATTACCTTAGGCGTTTTGGCGGGTTTGGCTATGAGGTCAGCGCGCCCAATACATTTATGCTGGTGTCGTATTGGCTGGGGAAGCCGGTTTCCCTGGCGGGGATACACGCCGTTTCTTATAGTGTGCTAGGGGTGGGGGCTTTGGCCGCTTGGTTTAGCAAAAAAACGTGGCGGGCGTGGGCGCTGGCGGGGTGTTTGATGGCGCTGGTGCCGCAGATGAGCGGGTTTTACTCTCTTATTTTATTATTCCCGGCGTTTGTGTTGCTAGTGGACGAAGCGGATAAAAAATCCCCTTTGGATTGGTTTTGTTTTGCTTTGTTTCTTATTATATGGCTTCCGGTATGGTTGTTTGCTTTGCCTAAAAGCTGGTACGCGGGCAACGTGGCGTTGTTTGGGGAAACGCTGGTATGCCGTTTTGCCGTATTGGTTTTGTTTGCGGTGCTGTGCGCGGCGGGGTTGGTTGATGCCGCGCGGCGTGTTTTGGCTTGGGTTTGCCAAAAAGGGCGCTTGAGTAAAAAAGTATAATATATATAAAGGAAATTTATGAAGAAAATACTCTTTTTTATCTTACTCATATTGTTGGTTGGCGGTGTATTTTGGTTTTGGTCCGCCAACAGCTCCCGCCCGCAAGGGCCGGGAGCGGACGGAAAAATAAAAGTGGTGGTCTCCGGCTACGTACCCTATACCGTAGCCAAACAGATAGGGGGGGAGCTTATAGATTTGTCTATGCTGCTTCCCGCCAATGCGGAGCCCCATTCTTTTGAGCCCACCCCCGGGGCCATTATTGCCGTGCACGGGGCGGACGTATTTATTTATGTATCCGGCCGCATAGAACCGTGGGTAACGGATATCGCGGAAAACGTAAAAGAAGGGGCCGTGGTGGTGGAGGCGGCTCAATCAGCCAAACCTTCCAAAGACCCGCATATCTGGATGGATTTTGACAATATGCGCCCGTTTGCCCGGGCCATTGCCCAAGCTTTGCAGGAAAAAGACCCCGCTCATCAAGACGTGTACGCCTCCAATTTAGCCGCGTTTAATACGCAGCTGGACGAACTGGAACAAGAATTTTCTTTAGCTCTTGCCCAGTGCCGCCGGCGGCGCATTGTGCATGTGGGGCATTTGGCTTTTGGCAATTTGGCCTCCCGCTACGGGCTGGAACTGACCGCCTTGGCGGGTACGTCGCACGACGGGGAACATTCCGTTAAACGTTTGGCGCAAGTGGTGGATTTGGTTAAAAATTCCGGCGTGCCGTATGTATTTACGGAAGAGGCCCTCTCCCAAAATTTAGCCGGCGTAGTGGCTAAAGAAACGGGCGCCAAGTTGTTGCCCCTGTATACCGTGGAACACGTAAGCCTGCAAGACGCGCAAAACAATGTAACCTATGCCGATTTAATGCGCCGTAATTTATCCAGTTTGCAAAGGGGGCTTGAATGCCAGCCGTAATTGAAGCCAGGGGGGTGCGCTTTCGGTATGAAACGGCCTGGGTGCTGGATGATATTTCTTTTCAGGTTCAGCCGGGGGATTATGTGGGACTCATCGGTCCCAACGGCGGCGGAAAAACCACTTTGTTAAAAGTGCTGTTAGGGTTGGAAAAAGCCCAAGGCGCGGTGCGTTTGTTCGGGCAGGATTTGGGGCAATTTAAAGACTGGAAAAAAATAGGCTATCTGGCGCAAAAAAGCCCGGTGGCGCAGAGCCGGTTTCCTATTTCAGTGGAAGAAGTGGTGTTTATGGGGCTTGGGTTTGAGCGCTTTCACAACCGGGTAACCCGCGGAGATTTAAAAAAAGTATATGACGCGTTGGAAAAAACCAATACGCTAAGCTACGCCAAGCGGATTTTTCACGATTTATCCGTCGGCCAGCAGCAGCGCGTATTGTTGGCGCGCGCCTTGGTAAGCCGCCCGGAATTATTGATTTTGGACGAGCCCTCCGCCGCGTTGGACGCGGGCAGCCGGGAAGATTTTTTTAGTTTGCTGGGGGAGTTAAACTCCCGCCACGGGGTAACCATTTTGCTCATCACGCATGACACGGGCGAAGTGGGCAAATACATTTCTAAATTTATGTACGTGGATAAGGAATTGGTTTTCTACGGCACCAAGCAGGAGTTTTGCCAATCGGAAAAAGTGGCCGCCAAGCTGGGCGCTTTTGCCCAACACACCATAGACCACTTGCATAATAACGGGCACTGCCCTTTGGGCTGCCACTGCGGGGAGAAAGACCATGCTGAGTGAATTTTTAAGTTACGGCTTTGTGCAGCGCGGGCTGTTGGCGGGCTCTTTGGCGGCGGTTATTTGCGCGTTGCTGGGTGTGTTTTTGGTGCTTAAACGGCTTTCTTTAATTGGGGACGGCCTCAGCCACGTGTGTTTAACCGGGGTGGCGGCGGCGCTGCTAATGGGGGCTTCGCCGGTGTATGTTTCTATTCCGGTGGTGATGGCGTCCTCTTTGGGGATTTTAAAACTGACGGAAAAATTCCGCATTTATGGGGACGCGGCCATCGGCATCATCAGCGCGGCGGGGCTGGCGGTGGGTATTTTTATTACCAGCCTGGCCGGCGGGTTTAATACGGATTTGTTTGGCTATTTATTTGGCAGTATTTTAACCGTGGGCACGGATGAAGTGATTCTGTGCGCTGTATTGCTGGTTATTTTGTTGTTTTTTGTCATTGTGTTTTACCGGGATTTGGTTTCCGCTTCATTTGATGCGCCGTTTGCCCATACGCGCGGCATTAACGTGCGCGCGGTGAATTTGGCGCTTACCTTAATTACGTCCGCGGCGGTGGTGTTGGCGTTTAAGGTGGTAGGGATTTTTCTTATTTCCGCCTTATTAATCATTCCGCCCGTTTCCGCCCTTATGCTGGCGCGTACGTTTAAACAGGTGCTGTATTGGGCCGCCGGGCTGGCGCTGGCGGCGGTATGGGCGGGGGTGTATTTGTCTTTCTTGTTTGATATTCCTTCCGGGGCCACTATTATTTTGGTAAATTTATTCATATTGGCCTGCGCTTACGCATACAGCCGGATAAGGAACGCCTATGCCGCAGAAAAGTAAAAAAGAGGTTATTCCCTTAATTAAGGAATTAAAAAAACTCTACCCGGAGCACGTCATTCCGCTTCACCACCAAAACGCCTGGCAGCTGTTAATGGCGGTCATTTTATCCGCCCAATGTACGGACGCGCGCGTAAACACCATTACCCCAAACTTATTTAAAAAATATCCCACTCCGCAGGCTTTGGCGGCGGCGGATCTCAAAGAGGTGGAAGAAATCATCCACTCCGCCGGTTTTTACCACAGCAAGGCCCTGTCCTTAATAGAGAGTTCCAAGCGCATTTGTGAAGCTTTTAATGGAGAGGTTCCCCAAAATATGCAGGATTTGCTGTCCTTGCGCGGGGTAGCCAGAAAAACGGCCAATGTGCTGTTGGGGGACTATTTTAAAACCCCGCAAGGCATTGTGGTGGATACGCATGTAAAGCGGCTGGCTTTGCGCCTAGGGCTTACCAAACAGACGGATCCCGTAAAGGTGGAGAAAGACTTAATCCGTCTTATTCCGTACGAATATTGGGGCTGGATAGCCATTGCGCTTATTTTGCACGGGCGCAATGTGTGTAACGCGCGCAAACCCGTGTGTACGGCTTGCGCGCTATGCGGGCTGTGCCCCAAAAACGGGGTGAAAGTTTCCGCCTGAGCGCACGTATCGGTGCCGCCCATGCCATAAAAGAAGGATGTTATTATTTTGTTTTAGCTGTTCCCGCCTAAAAAGAAAGGCGGGAATTTTTTACACATGCGTTTAGTTTTTGCGGAAAAATATTCGTCTTTTTATAAAAATAAAAAACCCCGCTTGTAAAAGCGGGGTTTTTGGTTTTGGTAAACTTTATTTGCCAAGCAGAGAAAGCAAAATCCCCGCCGCCACCGCACTGCCGATAACGCCCGCCACATTGGGCCCCATGGCGTGCATCAGCAGGTAGTTGTTTTTGTCGTATTCCAAGCCTAATTTGTTGGATACGCGCGCCGCCATGGGCACGGCAGATACCCCGGCCGAACCGATAAGAGGGTTGATTTTGGTTTTGCTGAACGGGTTCATTAGTTTAGCCATTAACACGCCGGAAGCCGTAGCAATGGAGAACGCCACCACCCCCAGCACCAAAATACCCAACGTTTGCGCGGTTAAGAATTGGCTGGCCTGCAATTTGGAACCTACCGATAACCCCAGCAAAATGGTCACGATGTTGCAAAACTCGTTTTGCAAGGTTTTGGATAAGCGTTCCGCCACGCCGGATTCTTTAATCAGGTTGCCAAACGTAAGCGCGCCGATTAAGGGCGCCGCGTCCGGCAGCAAAAACGCGCACAGCAAAAGCAGCGTAAGCGGGAAGAGGATTTTTTCCCGTTTGGTTACGGGGCGCAGCTGCTCCATTTTAATTTTGCGTTCGGCTTCGGTAGTCAGCAGTTTCATAATGGGGGGCTGGATAATCGGCACCAGCGCCATGTATGAATACGCCGCCACGGCAATAGCGCCTAGCAGTTCCGGTGCCAAGCGGCTGGTTAAAAAGATGGCCGTTGGGCCGTCCGCCCCGCCAATAATGCCAATGGAGGCCGCCTGCTTCATGGTGAAAGACAAGTCCCCCATGTGCATATTGGTCATGGCAATGGCGCCGATAAGCGTGGCAAAAATACCAAACTGGGCCGCGCCGCCCAATAGGGCCATTTTCGGGTTGGCGATTAACGGCCCAAAGTCCGTCATCGCGCCCACGGCCATAAAGATAAACAGCGGGAAAAGACCCGTTTGTATGCCGGCGTTGTACACAATGCCCAAAAACCCGTTGGGGCCGGCCATGTCCGCCACCGGAATGTTGGACAACAGCCCGCCAAACGCGATGGGGATTAAGAGCAGCGGTTCAAACTGTTTTTTAATACCCAGCCACAGCAGGAACAAACACACCCCAATCATTACCAGCTGCTGCCAGGTAATGGCGTATAGGGAAGTGGTATGCAATATTTTGGTTAATGCAACGGTAATATCCATAACGCCCCCTATTTAATCAGCGCAATGGGGTGGCCGGTTTGCACTTGGTCCCCCTGTTTAACGAGGAAGCTGACCGTCCCGGCTTTGGGCGCGCTGATGGCGGTTTCCATTTTCATGGCTTCCATCACCAGTATTTCCTGCCCTTCGGAAACGCTGTCCCCTTCCTTGGCGCTGAAGCGCAAAATGGCGCCCGGTACGGGGGCTTTTACTTCCTGCGCGGCGCCGGAGGATTGGGCCGGTGCGGCGGCGTTTGCGTCCGCTTCGCCTACGGAAATGGCAAAACGTTTGCCGTTTACAACAGCCACGTTGTCGCCGTCAAAGCTTACGTTATAGGCGGTTCCGTCTACGGTTACCTTACAGGTTTTGGCGCCGTCCGCCGCGGCGGCGGGTTTGGCGTCTTTGGCCCAGCGGATGCCGTTTATTTTGGATTCGCCTTTCAAATACATTAACCCTTTGTCGGCGCAGGTGGCTACGATGAACACGTTTTCGTCCGTTACCGGCAGGCCGGCGGCTTCCAGTTTTTCTTTGGCGGGTTTTAAGCCTTTTTTGGGGTCCGCGTCGTTAATTTCCAGCGGGGTTTTGGCGGTGGGTTCCAAGCCCAGCTGCTGGCTGGCGGCTTTTACCACTTCCTCTGCGGGTTCCACCGGGGTTTTGCCAAAGTAGCCCAGCACCATTTTGCCGTAACCGGGGGTAATTTTTTTCCAGCGGCCAAACATTACGTTGCTGTACGCCTGTTGGAAATAGAACTGGGAAACCGGCGTGACGGACGTGCCGAACCCGCCCAGTTTGACGCATTCGCCCATGGCGTCTACCACTTCGGGGAATTTGTCAAAGGTGCCATTGTCGCGCATCATTTGCGTGTTGGCGGTTAACGCACCGCCGGGCAGGGGGGAGAAAGGAATTTCCGGGTTGACGGCGGTGGCTTCCGGCGGCAGGAAGTATTTGCTCATGCAGTCTTTAAATACGTTTTCCGCTTCTTGGATTTTTTTGTAATCAATATCCAGGGTGTATTCCGTGCCGCGCAAAGCGTGCCACATGGTTAAGATGTCAGGCTGGCAGGTTCCGCCGGAAACGGGCTGCATGGACAAGTCCAGCGAGTCCGCCCCCGCTTTAATGGCTTCCAAGCAGCAGGCGATGGAGTTGCCCGCCGTTTCATGCGTATGGAACACAATCTTGGTGCCTTGCGGCAGGATGCGCCGCGCCATGGCGATGGTTTTGCCCACCGTGCTGGGGGTGGAGGTGCCGGACGCGTCTTTAAAGCAGACGGAGTCAAAAGGTACGCCGGATTTTAAAATTTCGCGCAGTACTTTTTCGTAAAATTCTTCCGTGTGGATTTTGCCGGTGGGGTCCCACCCCGGGGCCAAAGACATCATGGTTACACACACTTCGTGCTTTAAGCCCGCGTCATGAATGCACTGGCCGGAGTAAATGAGGTTGTTTATGTCGTTCAACGCGTCAAAATTGCGGATAGTGGTGGTGCCGTGTTTTTTAAACAGTTGGGCGTGGGCTTTAATAACGTCGGAAGGCTGGCTGTCTAACCCCACCACGTTTACGCCGCGGGCCAAGGTTTGCAGGTTGGCGTCCGGCCCGGCGGTTTTGCGGAACGTGTCCATCATGTCAAAAGCGTTTTCATTGCAATAGAAGAACAGCGCCTGGAAGCGGGCCCCGCCGCCAAATTCCATATGCGTAATACCCGCGTGGCGCGCAGCTTCCACCGCGGGCATAAAATCTTTAGTCAGCACACGCGCCCCGTATACGGATTGAAACCCGTCACGGAAAGCGGTAAGCATAAAATCAATTTTTTTCATTTTTTGGCTTCCTCTCATTTACCGGTAAATCTCTTGGCGGCGGCCACGGCGGCGGCTATCGCCAAATTATCCGCGCGGGCGGCCACGGCGGCCGGCGCGGGAGCAGACTGCGGAAAATATTTTTCCAATACTTTCACCAGCCAGCCCAGCACTTTCATCACGAGTACCATGATGAAAAGAAACGTAAACACCACCATCATGCCGATAATGGTTAAGTTTACGCTGTCCATCAAGGAGGTACTTTCTGCAAGGTTCATGCGTTCATGTCTCCTATAGAAAACTCCTTCGGGCCCTGCGGCGTGTTAAGCAGCAAAGTCCCGGCGGAGGAAATATCCCGCACGGTTCCGGTATGTTGCCGGTCTGCGGCGGTAATGCAAACGGTTTGGCCTATGTACGGAAACAAGGCCTTGTATTCCTGCCCGAAAGAAGAAAACCCTTCAGCCAGCGCTTTGGGCAGGCGGGCGTTAAAACGCGCAAGCAAGGCGTTTAACAATTCCCGCGCGGTGACGGAAATATGTAGCTCCCCCAGGGAAACGGCCGGCTGGCCCACGTGCCCTAAATCCGGCTGCCGGATGTTTATCCCCACGCCTATTACCAAAGCGTAAAAACGGTTGTTTTCCAATACCGCCTCACTTAATATGCCGGAAAGTTTTTTGCCGTTTACCAACACGTCATTGGGCCATTTTAATTGCGCCGGAACCCCCAGCTCCCGTACGGTTTGGCAAATGCACAAAGCCATCAGCTGGGTTAAGTTGGGCAGGTATTGGGTGTTTTCTGTTTTTAAAAGAACGGAAAAATATAAGCCGCCCTTTGCGGAAAACCACTTGCGGTTAAACCGGCCCCGCCCGGCGGTTTGTTCTTCGGCGCAGACAACGGTGCCGTTTTCCAGTTCCCGCGCGTGCTCTTTAGCGTACGCGTTGGTGGAATTTAACGCTGGAAAATGCAATATGCGGGGCATACCTTCATTGTAACAAAATAAACGCGGTTATTGACGGAAAACATTAGCCGGCGTGTTGGGCGGCAAACAGCAGGGCGGCGGCCATGCTTTGCGGGTCCGCCAGGTTTTTGCCGGCAATATCAAAAGCGGTGCCGTGGGTGGGGGAAACGCGCAAGAAACGCAGGCCTGCCGTCACGTGCACAATGGGTTCTTTGGCGGCCAGTTTTAAGCCCAAGAGGGCCTGGTCGTGATACATGCACAAAAGCCCATCAAAATTGCCGTGTTTATGCGCCAGCCACAGGCTGTCTGCGGGGAAGGGCCCCTGCACGCGCAAACCGTGTTTTTTTAAATAGTTCATGGCGGGCAGAATGGTTTGCCCTTCTTCTTTGCCAAAGCGTCCGTTGTCCCCGCCGTGCGGGTTTAAAGAAGCCAGCGCAATTTGAGGGTGTTTTACGCCCAGCTTTTTTAGTGCGGAGTTAAAATCCAAACAAGTTTGTTCTATGCGTTGGCGGGTGATGATTTTATGCAGGTCTTTAATGGCAAAATGTTCACTGACCAGGGCGCATTTTAACGCTCCGCTTACAAACATCATTAAAGCGGTTTTGCCGTAGTGTTTGCGTAAAAATTCCGTATGTCCGGTAAACGGGACGCCCGCCAGCGCCCAGCTTTGTTTGGATATGGGGGCCGTCACCAACGCCTTGGCGGTGTGTGCGGCCACTAATTTGCAGGCGGTTTGCAAGGCTTTAAAAGACACTTCCCCCGCCCATTTGCAAGGAGCGGGTTTGGTTTTGGCGAAGGCGTTTGGGTGCTCTATGGGAAGAAGCTGCGCCAGATCCGGCGTGAAACCGGCCGCCTCTAACGAGTGCGGCTCCCCCACTACAATCACGCGGCAGGCTTGCCGTACGGCCGGATTTTGCAACGCTTTTACGGTTACTTCCGGCCCAATGCCCAGCGGATCACCCGCGCTTACGGCGATAAACGGTTTTTGTAACATAGCAAACCCCAATAAATAAAGAGGAAGCGTTTGCTCCCTCTTTATTTTATAAATTTAACCGCTTGGCGGAAATTATTTTTTTTCTTCTTTTTTCTCTTCTTTAGCTTCTTTTTTGTCCGCTTTTTTTTCGGATTTTACTTCTTTTTTATCCGCTTTTTGGGCGGCTTGGGCCTGTTGGGCCAAGGCTTCTTCAATCAGTTTGTCGGACTCAAAGCTAATGGTTACTTTTACGTCCGCCTTGTCATACAATTCGCCGATATAATCGCCCATGGCGTTTTGAATTTTTTGCTGGGCTAAATATTGGGCCAGATCTTTGGCGATATCATCGTAACCAAAATCTTTTTCGGCGCGTTTTTCTTTAATTTTAATAATATGGTAGCCCAGATCCGTTTTAATGGGGTCGCTCACTTTGCCAACAGCCAAAGAGAACGCCTTATTGTCAATTTCTTTGGGGGCGATGCCCTTAATTAAAATCATGTCCCCGCCGGAGGCCAAGGCGGCTTTGTCTTCCGTATATTCTTTTACGGCTTCGGAGAAATCTTTTCCGCCGTCAATTTCTTCTTTGATTTTAACGGCCAGTTCTTGTTTCTTTTTGGCTTCTTCAGGCTTCATGTCCTTGGTTACGGCTAAATAAATATGCCCAATGCGCACCTGTTCCGCCGTAAGCTGTTTTAATTTGGCGGCGATGGCGGTTGCTTCTTTAAAGCGGGCCGGGTCTTTTTTCTCCAGCGCTTTCATTTTTTTGCTGTTGCCTTTCATGCAGATTTCCACATCTTCATACAAGGCTTTTACGTCCGCCTCTTCCACCGGTTTTACCGTGGCGATGATGCGTTGTTCCATCAGTTTGCGCACGGCGATGTCTTTTTTGATTTTTTCTTTATACGCTTTTAAGCTCATATGCTGATTTTTAAGGGCTTCGTTAAAGCGTTTATCGGCGCCTTTGGGGTCTTCTTTTCCGGTTTTTTCATCCACGATAAACCGGGCTTTTATTTCGTTAATTCCGGCATCTACCTCGCTGTCTTTTACCTGTATTTTGGCTTCATCGGCGGCTTGGTATAAGAGTTCTTTGGAAATAAGCTCTTTAAGCACTTCGCGCCCCAGTACGTCCTGCGCGTAAGGCTGTTCTAAAAATTGCGGAGCCGCCACTTTGTATTGTTCCAGCACGCCTTCCAAATAAGAATCATATTCGGAACTGAGTACCGGTTGTCCGTTCACCGTGGCGACGGAGGATTCCATCACTTTGGCCTGTGCGCCCACCCCGAAGGCCAGCACCAGGGCCAGTAAAGCCGTTAGGTTAGTTTTTTTCATACACAAACACCTCGTATTTATTTTTTAAAGCATTTAAAGCGGCGTCTTCTTTTTGTAAACGCAAAATCTGCTCTATGCGTTCTTTTGCGTTTTTAAGAGAAAGCCGTTTTTCCTTAACTTTCATTATTATATGAAATCCTTGGGAAGTTTTGATAAATCCCTGTACGCTGCCGGAGGGGGAGTTGGCCGCTATGACTTCAATTTCCGGTATAAATTCCCCGGGCATGAAAGAAAACTCCTTTCCGCGTATAGCTTCCGGCGCGATGGAATATTGCCTTTCCAGCTCTTTCCAGCGGGAGGGGGATGCTTTTAAAGCGCGCAGTACTTGGTCCGCCGTTTGGGCGTTGGAAATGATGATTTGTTTGACGGTCATTTCATAAGGGTATTTGTCAAAATAATCTTTTATTTCCTCTTCCGTTACCGCGGTTGCGCCGGATTCTTCCAGCTGGTCATACCAAGAGCGGATAAGCAGCTGCTGGGCGTAGTCGTCGTAAATTTTTCTGAGTTGGGCGCGTTTGTCTTCCAACGCGGCTAAATAGGAGTCAGACTCGTCCAACTTAGCGTCTAGGGCGGCCAGTTCGGCCAGTTTTTCCCGCACCAAGGCGTTAATAAAATTGGTGCGCCCGATGGAGGTTTTTGCAAAGTCCCGGTCTTCGGGGGACATGAAAACCAATTTATCTTCCAGGTCTTTTTCCGTAATGATAACGGCCCCCACTTTAGCGGCGATTTCCGGTTCCGCGGGCGTTTCGGCAACGGGGGTTTCGGCCGGCTTATTGCAAGCGGCCGCCAACAAGACACATAAAACAGAAAATAAAAAAATATTGCGCATACCCATACTATATCATTTTACGCGCCGGAGGGGAGCGTTTGAAAAAAGCAAACGGCGTTTTGGGCTTCTTTTACCAAGTCCGTCCCCGGCGCGAAACGCAGGCGGATGCCGTCTCCCGAATTGGATTTTAAAAATTCTACATGCGCCGCCCCGTAACGCTTAAAAAGAAGGGAAGGAAAATCCGCCGGCATTCTAAAATCCCGTGAGAAAGAAAATTCCAGCTTGTCATCGCTGGCGTCAATATGCTGTATTTTTAATTCCCCCGCGCGGGCCGACAAAGCAAACACCTTGGTTAAATTGATTATTTCCGCCGGTACGGGGCCGCATAAATCCGCCAGGCGGGTAAGAAGCAGGTGGGTTTTGGTTTCATCCGCGCTCATTAGTTCCTTATAATATTTCAGCCGTTCGGCTTCGTCGGGCAAATAATCCGGCGGGATATACGCCGGCAAAGGCAGATTAACGGTGGAGCGAAGCTCCCTCTTGACGGGTTCCCCTTTTAATTTTTTTACTTCGTTAGCCACTAAATCACAGTACAAACTAAGCCCCACTTCGTTCACGTACCCGTGCTGTTTGACGCCTAACAGTTCTCCCGCGCCGCGTATTTCCATATCCCTAAGCGCCAGTTTAAAGCCGCTGCCCAGTTCGCCAAATTCCATTAAGGCGGCCAGGCGTTTTTTGGCTTCTTCGGTGGGGTCTTTTTCCGGTTTGGGGTTCCAAGGTACGGCGGCCAGCTGGGCAAAATTGTCTTCTTCCTGCGGGGCGGGTTTTTTAAACAGCCAGTCCGGGTGGAATAAATAACAGTAGGCTTTAGTGCTGCCGCGCCCGATGCGCCCGCGCAGCTGGTACAGCTGGGCTAGGCCGAAGTTGTGTGCATTTTCCACAATTAACGTGTTGGCGTTGGTAATGTCTATGCCGGATTCTATAATGGTGGAGGCTAAAAGAATATCGTATTTGCCTTGGTTAAAGTCCCACAGGGTTTGTTCCAGCAGTTTTTCGTCCATTTGTCCGTGCGCCATGCAGATTTTGGCTTCCGGCACCAGTTTTTTAAGAAACAGGTAGCGGCTTTCCATGCTTTGCACGCTGTTGTACACATAATATACTTGCCCGCCGCGGGCAAGTTCTTCGGTAATAGCGGCGGCGGCCAGTTCATTGTTCCAGGCGGTTACCACGGTTTTTATGGCGGTGCGCCCGCGCGGAGGGGTGTCTATGAGGGATATGTCCCTTAGGCTGGATAGCGATTGGTTTAACGTGCGCGGAATGGGCGTAGCGCTTAACATTAAGGTATGCACGCCGGCGCTTTTGGCCTTGATTTTTTCTTTTTGTTTTACGCCAAAGCGGTGTTCCTCGTCAATAATTACCAACCCTAAATCTTTAAATACAATGTCTTTGCTCATCAGGCGGTGGGTGCCGATGATGATGTCGCACACGCCGCTTTTTATTTCCTGTACCACTTCCCGCTGTTCTTTAGGGGCTTGAAAGCGGCACAACATGCGCACGTTAACCGGGAAACCCGCCAAGCGTTTGGAAAAAGTTTTATAGTGCTGGTCCGCCAAAATGGTGGTGGGCACCAATACCATTACCTGTTTGCCGGATACGGCCACCCGCAAGGCGGCGCGCATGGCTACTTCCGTTTTGCCAAAGCCCACGTCCCCCACTAGAACACGGTCCATGGGGCGGGATAAATTTAAATCCCGCAGGACGTCCTCTATGGCTTGCTGTTGGCCGGGGGTAAGGTCGTAGGGGAAAGAGTCCGCAAATTCCTGCTCTATGCGCGGGTCCCCCGGGGTGAGCGGCGCGGGGGAAGCCTGGCGCAGGGCCTCCAGCTTTAAAATCTCTTTGGCGGTTTTTTGCGCTTCTTCTTTTACGCGTTTTTTTACGTCGCGCCAAGCCGTTCCGCCCAAGGCGGACAAGGCGGGTATTTTGCCTCCCGCGCTGATGTATTTTTGCACTTTTTTAAAGTCATACATCGGCACATACAGTTTGCTTCCTCGGCGGTATTCAATAATCAGGCAGTCTGTGGGGTTTTCTTCCTTATCCATAATTTCCAGCCCCAGGTATTTGCCTATGCCGTGGGTTTGGTGTACTACATAATCTCCCGGCGCCAATTCTTTAAAGCGCACCCGTTTGGCGCCTTCCACCGTAAAGCTTTTTAACACGCCGGAGGTATTGTAGCGGCGGTCTAAAATTTCGCAGGAAGTGATAAAAGCCTGCTGCTTGACCGGGTTTACAAAACCTTGTATAAGGGGGGATATTTTAATAGGTGTTTTGGATAGGGTGGGGTATTCCTGCATGATTTCACCCAGGCGGTCCAGTTCCCCGCGGTTTAAACAGCATAGGGTTAAGTGTATGTTGCGGTTTTTTAGCTGTTGGGCTTCCCGCTCCAGCAGGGGCCAGTTGGCCCCGAAGCGGATATTGGCCTGCAGCCCGCAGTCCGTAGCGTGAGCCGCGGGCAGGGTGGATAAAACAACGGCTTGAGGGAAGCTGCCTTCCGGGGGAAGGTTTTCCTCAAACGCGTAAACGGCTCCGGCGGTATAGGCGGATAATGGATCTTCTTCCCGCTCAAAACGCAGGGGCACAATAACGGCTTTATCCGTTTGTTCTTGGGTGTTTTGGGTGTCTAGGTCAAAACTGGCGATGGACTGCACGGTTCGGCCGGAAAAATACAAGCGCAGGGGGAGGTGCTGGTCCAAACAAAACACGTCCACCACGCTGCCGCGCACGGCGTATTGTCCGGGGGATTCGGCGTAATCTTCGCGTTGGTAGCCGGCGTTTTCCAATACGTCCAGCAAATCCTGCCGGCGCAGGGTGGCCCCGCGGTGCACTTCAAACAAACGCCGTTTAAATTCTTGGGCAGAGGGGAAGGCCGCGTCCAGGTCTTGCGGGTGAATATCCAGCAAAAAAGGTTGTTGGTTTTGTAATAACTGATAAAGGGCCGCCATGCGGCCGATATGCTGTTCCGGCAAGTGTACGGCAAGCACGTTTTGGGGGCCGAATTCTTTTACCGCGGCGTGCAGGGCGTCTTCTTGCGTTTGGGCTCCGCGCACAAATACCACGCTTTGCCCTTTATGCAGGAATTTTTCACACAAAAAATAGCCCCGGGCTGCCGCGTTGGGCAGCCCGTAAAAACAAGCAGTTTTGTTTTGGTTTTCCTGTGCAGTCATACACACAAAACCGTTTTATAAGCCTGCCGGGAAATCAATAACTTTTGGGTTCGGTTCCTTTGATGAACGCTTCCCAGAATTTGTTGCGTTCCGTGGGCATGGCCAGTTTGCCGGTATTGGGGTTGATATACGCAAAGGATATCCCTTCCGGCACGGCAAAATCGTCGTTAGGCTCGTCTTTTAAGAGCTCTTCCATAATATCGCTCCACCAATGGCCGGTGTTGCTTCCTTCCAGGTGGATTTTGTCTGCGTAGGCGGAGTCGTCGTCATACCCCATCCAGCCAATGGCGGCGGTGCGCGGCGTCATACCCACAAACCACATATCCCGGTGGCTTTGGGTGGTGCCGGTTTTACCGGCAATATTGCGCCCCAGGCGCGATACATACCGTCCGCTTCCGCGCTGCACAACGCCTTTCATCATATTAATAAGCAGGTAAGAATCCTGCGGGGAGAAAGCGGCTTTTTCCATCGGAATATGCTGTTCCAGAATGCGTCCGTTGGCGTCTTCCACGCGTTCAATATAATAGTTGTCGGTATGAATGCCGGCATTGGCGAAAGTGGTAAGGGCGGCCAGGTGTTCGTCCATCGTCAGCACGCTTACGCCCAAGGCCAAGGCGGGCACGCGGGGAAGGGCGGAGGTAAGCCCCGCTTTGCGCGCCACACGCACCACGGCCGGTACGCCTACGGCGTCAATTAAGTTTACGGCTACCAGGTTTTTGGATTTTTCCAACCCGCGGCGCAGGGTAATCCATCCTTCGTTGCGTCCGCCATAGTTTTGCGGCACCCATACGTTAAAATCCTTGGAGGAGATAAAAGACTGCTTTGCTAAATCCAAAGAATACAAGTCAGACGTTTCATCAAACGTGCGCCAGTTTCTGCCGTCGTTATAGAACATGGTGGGCAAGTCTTTTACCAACGTGGCGGGGGTGTAGCCTTTCTGTAAGGCGGCCATCCATACATAAGGTTTAAAAGAAGACCCCGGCTGGCGTTTGGCCTGGGTGGCGCGGTTGAATTTGCTTTCGTCAAATTCCCGCCCGCCTATCAGCACGCGCACGGCCCCGGTTTTTACGTCACGCACCATAAAAGCGCCTTGCAGACGGGGAAAATCCGGTTCGGTTTCTTCTTCCGCGGGGGCTTCTTCCCCTTCGGGGGTTTCTTGCGGCTGCGGTTCTTTGGGGGTAATGTCTATCCCTAAGCTTTTGGCTACGCGCTCGTCCAATTTTTGCAGGCGGTCGTTCATAATTTGCTCGGCGGCGGACTGTTGGTCAATATCCACGGTGGTATAAATGTTTAAACCGCCTTTCCATAAAGTTTCCGTTCCGTATTTTTCTTCTAACACGCGGCGGATGTGCTCAATAAAATACAAACCGGGTTTGTATTCTTCCGTTACCGTTTGGCGGGTGGGCATGGGTTCCTGCTTGGCGGTTTCGTATTCTTCTTGGGTGATGTAGCCCTGCTCTTTCATGACGGAGAGCACCAAATCCCTGCGCTGGCGGGAAAGTTCCGGATTGGTAAACGGGTTATAGCGTTCCGGCGCCGGCACCAAACCCACAATGATGGCGGCTTCCCCGGTGGTCAGTTCGGATAAATCTTTATTAAAATAGCGTTTTGCGGCGGATTTTACGCCGTAAGCCCCGCGCCCTAAATACATTTGGTTTAAATAAAGCTGCAGAATTTCCTGTTTGCTGAATTGGTGTTCAATTTGTACGGCCAAAATAATTTCGCGTATTTTACGGATGAGTCTTTTTTCTTGGCTTAAAAATACCCCGCGGGAAAGCTGCTGGGTGAGAGTGGAAGCCCCTTGTTTGGCGCTTACGTGGATAAGATCGTGCAAGGCGGCGCGGAAAATACCTTTAAAAGACAAACCGGCATGCTCAAAAAATTCCCGGTCTTCCATAGCCACCACGGCGTTTTGCAAGTCCACCGGTATTTCCGAAAGGGGCACCATACTGCGTTTTTCTATGGAAAATTCATGAATTAGTTTATTGTTGCGGTCATATACGCGGGTGGTGAGGGAGGGGGTGTACTCCTCCATTTCATACACCGGCGGCAAGCCGGAAAAAATATAACGCATAAACACGGCGGTGCAGATAATAAGTAAAAATAGAACGGCCAGACAGCCGAAAAGGATGGGTTTTGTGGAAAAAAGTTTTTTTAAGTATTTCTTCATATTATTAAAATTATATCAAACTTAAGGATATTTTCGGGGCAGTACCTATATAAAAGAGGGACGTCTTTTTGTACAAAATAAGAATAAAAATAGTAAAATTTTACTAAGTATCGTTTCCGAGGTATTTATGCCCTGTGAAAAAAACAAAAAGCAAACGTGTATCTACCCGTGCAAGGAACATTGCGCCGAAGCGGCTTTTTATGTAGACAGTCCCCAAGCCGTCGCTTCCGCGCATAACTCCAAAATATACGGGTATGATTTAATTTACGTGGCCCACCCGGAAACGAAAAAAGTATTTATGTTTGGCAATGCGGAAGGTTTTTATACAAACGCCAAAGGGCCGGACGCTTTTGCCTTGCATGATAAAGCTTTCCAGCAAGCGTTAAAAGGCAATGTGGTCAAATACGCGTGGAGTTTGGACCGGGGATCCGTCACTTATTATTATCATTCCACCTTATTGCCGTTGTTTGACAATGACAAAAAAGTAGCCAATGTGTTGGGGTTGGTGCGTAATTTGGACAAGTCCTCCTCATTGCGGCACCAAAAGGCCTTGCATGAGAAAGGGGAACACACCTTCTCCCAAATTTTGTTGGCGGCGCGGGAAGATGAAAAGAGGGAAATATCCAAAGCGCTGCATGACGAAATAGGCACCTCAGCCGTCACGCTGACCTCTTTGTTGGCCTTGGTGAAAGACAGCGTCCGCTCTAATAATAAAAAGCAGGCGCTGCAGGATATTGCCCGGCTGGACGAACAAATAAAAAACACCATTGACCGGGTGAAAAATATTATTGTCAATTTGCGCCCTCCGCATTTGGAAGCCTTGGGGCTGGAAGGGGCGGCGCGCGAACTGTTGGAATATTTCAGCGCGTTTACCGGCATCCAACACGAGCTGGTGGTGGATGACCAGTGTGAGGAGCCTTCTTCTGACAACGTAAACATTATGTTGTACCGTGTGATACAGGAAGGCCTTAATAATGTGGTAAAGCACGCCCATGCCAAAAAGGTAAAGCTGGTGCTTCGCAAGACGGAAAAAAACGTTACCGTTAAATTAGAAGACGACGGGGTGGGGTTTGTCCCCTCCAAACAGCGTTCCATACGGCATGTGGGGTTGCTGGCCATGAAAGACAGCGCCGCTTATTTGGGCGGCACTTTAAAGATTAAAAGCGAACCCGGAAAAGGTACCCAAATAACGGTTACCTGCCCGCGGGTAGTATACGGAGGAAGACCATGACTATCAAAATTGTATTGGCGGACGACCATATTATCGTGCGTGACGGCGTGAAAGCGGTGTTGGAACGCAAAGGCAAAGACTTGAGCGTTGTGGCCGAAGTGGGCAACGGAAAAGAACTGTTGGAGTGGGCCTCCTCCAACGATGCGGACGTATATGTAGTGGATATTTCCATGCCGCTTTTAAACGGGGTGGAAGCGGTGCAGCGTTTGGTAAAAATGAAACCTTCCGCCAAAGTAATCATTTTAAGCATGTATGATGACCGCGTAGCGGTGGAAAAATCCCTCAAAGCGGGGGCAAAAGGCTTCATTGTAAAAGTATCCACCGCCGATGAAATTGTGGAAGCCATACACGAAGTAGCCTCCGGCCGTTTTTACCTGTGCAGCAAAGTTTCCAAATACATTGTGCAGGGCTTTTTGGGTAAAACCTCCGGCCGCAAGCGCGATGTAACCGGCCTTACCCCCAAAGAAAAAGAAGTCTTGCAGTTAATTGCGGAAGGCTACAGCAGCAAGCAAATCGCCAAAACGTTTAATTTGTCTTTAAACACCATTCACGTACACCGCAATAATATTATGAAGAAGCTTTCCATTCATAAACAGGCGGAACTGGTGCGTTACGCCATTAAGGAAGGCATTGCCCAGTTATAAGGAGAAACGTTTTTTATGCGCATTATCGCAGGCAGCGCCAGAGGGCGGAGGATATTTTCCGTTTCTAAAAATTTGCCCGTAAAACCCATTTCGGACCGTATCAAACAATCCTTGTTTGATATTATCCGTCCGCGCGTTCCGGCCGCCATTATGCTGGATTTGTTTGCCGGTACGGGAAGCGTGTCTTTGGAGGCGCTTTCCCGCGGAGCGCAGAAAACGGTCATGGTGGACCGGGAGCCCGCCTGTATTAAAAACATCCACCGCAACTTGGCCCATTTGGGGTTTGAGGACCGCGCCAAAGTGCTTAAAGGGGATATTTTGCGCCCGCTGGATTGGCTGCTTCCATATAGTGATAACGAAGGCTACGACATTATTTTTATGGGTCCGCCCTACCGGGACCAAAACAACAAAATGTTGGCCTTCTCAGAACCGGCTTTAAAAAACGTGGCTCAGGCTAAATTATTGGCCCCGGGCGGCATTGTCATTTTGCAAACGCATAAAAGCGAAGCATTTTCCATACCGGACGAATTTGAAATGTACCGCCAAGAAAAATACGGCGATACGTTGGTGCACTTTTTCCGCTATAAAACAAATAAAGGCTGATTTATGTACAGCGATGTTTACGAGTTAAATTTTTCCAAAATAAAAACCTATCAGGAATGCCCTTTCCTTTACAAATTAAAATACATAGAAGGCAAGCGCGAAGGGCTGGTGCCCGCTTCTTCTTTAGGGGTGTCTATTCACCGCACGTTGGAAGAGTACCACCGGGAAAGCAATGACCCGTCTGAACTGCTTTCTTTTTACGATGACTGCTGGCTTGGCGCCGGTTATTCCAGCGCCGGGGAACAGATGGAGTGGTATTTAAAAGGCAAAAAAATGCTGGAAACCTACGCCCAGCGGGAATATGAGCGCAAAACCACGGTGGACGCTACCGAGCGGGAATTTATTTTTGAACAAAAACCGTGGACCTTTCGCGGTAAAATTGACCGCATAGACAAATGGCCGGACGGTTCCTGGGAAGTGATAGACTATAAAACCGGTACGGATATAGACTTTGCGCAGGAGGTAAAAGATTCTTTGCAGCTGGGCATTTACGCCATTGGCGCGCGCCGGGCGTGGGGGCTGCAAAACGGGCGGGCCACTTTGTATTTTGTAGCGTACGATAAAACCGAAAGCGTCCCTTTTGACGCGTTTGACGAAGATAAAATTTTAAACACTTTTATAGAAATTGGGAAAAAAATAGAAGTAAACGATTTTGAGCCCAACCTTTCCCATTGCGCGCAGTGTCCGTTCAATACCCGGTGCGAACATTCGGCTTTGGCGAAACAAACTCAAGAATAATTTATTTTTTCCAAAGCCTGCTTAACCAAGCGGGCTTTTTTGCAGAGGATATTTATTTATGCATGAACTAATCAAAAACGCAAAACGCATTGTTTTTAAATTTGGCACCAATGTGCTTACATCGGCAGAGGGGGGGCTGGCGCTGTCGCGCATTTATTCTTTTATGGAAGACATGGCCCGCTTAAAAGCCAAAGGCAAAGAGATTATTGTGGTTACTTCCGGCGCGGTGGGGCTGGGCGCGCAGCGTTTGCACTTAACGGAAATGCCGGATTTGGTTTCCATTAAGCAGGCTTGCGCGGCGGTAGGCCAGTGCGGGCTGATGAAATTTTATGAAGACGGCTTTGCCGCTTTGGGCCTTACCACCGCTCAGGTGCTCTTAACGGAGGACGACTTTTCCATCCGCCCCCGTTATTTAAGTTTGCGCGATACGCTCTGCCGCCTGCTGGAGCTGGGGGTGGTTCCCATTATTAACCAAAATGACACCGTTTCCACCAACGAACTTCGCGCCTATAAAGACAAAGGGGTTAAGGTCTGCTTTGGAGATAATGACAAACTTTCCGCTCTGGTAGCCGGCGGGCTGGACGCGGATTTGCTGGTTATTTTGTCAGACATCAACGGCTTGTATGACAGTGACCCGCGCAAAAATAAAGACGCCAAGCTGATTGCGGAAGTAAAAGCCATTACGCCGGAAATAGAATCCGCCGCCGGAGGCGCCTCCAAACGGGGCCGCGGCGGCATGAAAACCAAGCTGGAGGCCGCCAAAGTGGTTACCCATTCCGGCTGCGCCATGGTGATTGCCAACGGCAAAACGCCGGGCGCGTTGGGGCGTGTGTTTTCGGACGAGTTTACTGGCACTTTATTTAGGCCGGTGGCTGATTTGCCCGGTAAAAAAGTGTGGATAGCCTATTCCACCAATATGACGGGCGGCGTGGTGGTAAACGCCGGCGCGTTTAAAGCGCTGTGCCAGAAAGGGGCCAGCCTGCTGGCGGCCGGGATTACAGGCGTAGCGGGCGAGTTTGACGTAGGGGACGTAATCAGCGTATTTGACGAAAACGGCGCCGAATTTGCCAAAGGCATGGTGAATTATTCCAGCGCGGACTGCGGCAAAATTTTAGGCTGCCAGAGTGAAGACATCGCCAAAAAACTGGGCGGCAAAAATTACGATGAAGTAATCCACCGTGACAATATTGTCATTTTGTGAGGTATGTTATGAACGCGCAAGAATTGGCTTTACAAGCAAAAGAGGCTTCCCGCCTGTTGGCGTTGGTTGAAACGCCGCAAAAAAACGCCGCGCTTTTGGCTATGGCGCAGGCGGTGCGCGCGGGGGCGCGGGCGTTGTTTGCCGCCAATAAACTGGATTTGCAAGCCGCCGAACAGGCCATAAAAGAAGGCAAAATGAAGCCGTCTTTGTTTGCCCGTTTAAAATTGGATGAAAATAAATTAAACGCCGTAGCCGGCGGCATGGAAGATTTAGCCCGCTTGCCGGACCCGGTTGGCCGTGTGCTGGCGTATACGGAAATGGCTCCCGGCCTTACTTTGCAAAAAGTAAGCTGTCCGCTGGGGGTATTATTGGTTATTTTTGAGGCCCGGCCGGACGTACTTCCCCAAATTGCGGCGTTGGCGGTTAAATCCGGCAATGCGGTGATTTTAAAAGGCGGCAAAGAAGCCCAGCATACAAACGAAGCGTTTTTAAAAATTCTTACGGGGGCGCTTTCTTCTTTGCCCGGCGGCTGGCCACAGGGCGCGCTTAGTTTGGTGCACTCCCGCCAAGACGCGGCCGAATTGTTAAAGCAAGACGCGTATATAGATTTAGTCATTCCCCGCGGTTCCAACGCGTTGGTGCAATATGTAAAAGAAAATACTTCCATTTCCGTCTTGGGCCATGCGGACGGCGTATGCCATATTTATATAGCTCCCTCCGCCCCGGCGGATTTGGCAATAAAAATCTGTGTGGACGCCAAAACCCAATATCCGGCAGCCTGCAACGCCGTGGAAACGCTTTTGGTGGACGCGGCCTGGCCGCAGGAGAGCGTCAATAGTTTGCTGTCTGCGCTTCATCAGGCGGGGGTAACCGTACACGCGTTGGAAGAAGAAAAAGAACGCTTTCCCGGCGGCGCGTATTCCCAAGAGCTGGAGTGGCATGCGGAATACGGCGCGCCGGAACTTTCCGTACGTACGGTGCATGGGGTAAAAGAGGCCGCCTTGCATATTAACCGTTACGGTTCCCACCATACGGACGCCATTTTAACCCAAAACGATAAAGAAGCCGAATATTTCCTTTCTGCCGTGGACTCCGCCGGCGTGTACCACAACGCTTCCACCCGCTTTGCGGACGGCTACCGCTACGGCTTTGGGGCGGAAGTAGGCATCAGCACCGCCAAAACCCACGCGCGCGGCCCGGTGGGGCTGGAAGGATTAACCATTTATAAATACCGCTTGCGCGGTACGGGGCAGATAGTGGGGGATTTTGTGGGCCCGCACGCGCAGAAATTTACACATAAAAATTTATTGCAAGAGGATAAAAAATGAAAATAGGTTTTTTAGGCGCCGGAGAAATGGGCGGCGCCATTATTAAAGGATTACTAAATTACGGCTCTTACCGCAGTGCAGACATTTTGGCTAGCGTACATACGGAAAAATCAGCGCGGGATTTGTCTTCCCGCTTTAACATAACCGCTTGTACCGATAACGCGCGCGTTATCGCCCAGGCGGACGTGCTGATTATTGCGGTTAAGCCCGCCGTGGTGCCTGAAGTATTGCGGGAAATCGCGCGCGTATTAACCGCCCCCAAGCTGGTGCTTTCAGTGGCGTTGGGGTCTGCTACGGCTATGCTGGAAAAAGCGCTGCCCGGTTTTCCCGTGGTGCGGGTAATGCCCAACACCCCTATTGCCTTAGGCAAAGGAATGAGCCTGCTGGCGCGTGGAAAGTATGTAACGGACGAGCAAATGCAAACCGCGCGGAACATTTTCGGCTGCGCGGGGCGTGTGGAAGAACTGCCGGAAGATTTGTTTGACGCGGCTACCGCGGTTTCCGGCTCCGGCCCGGCGTTTATTTATTATGTTATTGCGGCGTTGTCCAAGGGCGGGCAAGATTTGGGCCTGCCGGAAAAAACGGCCAATTTGCTGGCCGCGCAAATGACGGCCGGCGCAGCGGAAATGGCGCTTCTGTCCGGCCAAAGCCCGGCGGCTTTGCAAAAAAGCGTAACCACTCCCGGCGGTTGTACGGCGGCCGGTGTGGCCGTGTTGGAAGAAACCCGCGCGGACCAATTGTTTGAAAAAGTGGTGCAAGCCACCGTAAACAAAGCGCGGGAATTTGCCAAATAGCTTTTTATTAAAAACGCCCCTTGGAAACAAGGGGCGTTTTTAGTTTGCGTTTGGGCGAGATTATTTCCAAAAATAAAACCCGATAATAAACAACCCCAGCAGCAGCCGGTAAACAACAAACACGTTAAAGCTGTGGGTTTTAATGTATTTCATCAGCCAGCCGATTACCAAAAGCGCCCCTAAAAACGCGCTGACAAACCCCCATATAAACGGGGCGTTTATTTCCGCCCAGGAAAGGTTTTTTAGTTCCAGTACCGCCGCCCCGCCTATGACGGGGGCGGAAAGCAAAAACGACACCCGTGCGCTGGACGCGCGGGAAAGCCCCAACAGCAAAGCCGCCGTAATGGTGACTCCGCTTCTGGACACTCCCGGCATAATGGCCAACGCCTGCGCGCATCCGATAAGCAGTACGGTCTTTAAGCTTAACAGCGTGCCGGTTTGGCTGGAAGCTTTGCGGTCCGCCGCCCACAAAATAACGGCAAACACCATTAAGCAAACGGCAATCATTAACGGGTTTCTAAAGGTGGTTTCCGCCCAGCTCCCCAGCAACACGCCGGCCAAGCCGGCGGGCACCGTGCCTAAAGCCAAGTACCAAATGGTGCGGCCCTCATCAGATAAAGGGCGCGTCAGCCCGTCTTTTATCAGCTGGTACCAATCTTTCCAAAAATACAACAGTACCGCCAGCAAGGTGGCTACGTGAAGCATGACATCAAAAGCCAGTCCCTGGTATTGCTGCCCGCGCAAATAAGGCAACAGCACCAAATGGGCGGAGCTGGAGATGGGCAAAAACTCTCCCAGCGCTTGCAAAAGACCCAGTAAAACGGCGTCAAAAATAGTCATGATTATTCCTCAAAGCTCATTAATTGGGGTTCCTGTGCCTTTTGCATATTCAATATGGCAAAAGAACCGGGGGAAAAGTGCCTCGTCTGCCCGGTAAGCAAATGCAGCACAACGGCAATATTGGGGTTATGCCCCACGGCAACCAGGCAGTTGGCTTCTTGTATTTGTTGTATTAAAAAATCGCACACTGCTTGGTCATCATGCATGCCGTTTAATTCCGCGCAAGGCTGTAAAGGGGCGTTTAACGCGCCGGATAAAATATCCGCCGTTTGGGAGGCGCGCAGCAACGGGCTGTGCAAAATGCGTTCCGGCCGGCAGCCAGCGTTTTGCAGCCGTTTGGCGGTATGGGCGGCTTTTTCCAGCCCCTGTGGGGAGAGCGGACGCAATGCGTCTTTTTGTACGCCTGCCTCCAAAGCGCCAAGCGCGTGGGCGTGGCGTACCAAAATAAGCGTTTTCATGGGTGAAAGTATCCTTAAAAAATGCAATAATAAAGTAAATTTATCTTTATTACTATATCATTTTATGCGCTTGGAATACGCAAACTATCCCGCCTTGGAAGAGGCTTTTGTTAAGTATATGAACCCGGCCCGGCGTACGCCGCAGGAGAGGGTGCTGGTGGTGTGCGCCTCCCAGCGGGTGGGGGCGCGTTTGCGTGATTGCTTGGCGCACGCTTACCAAGCGGTGTGCAATATCCGTTTTGTTTCTTTTAACGGGCTGATGCGTGAGCTGGACGCCCAAAACCCCGCCCCGCAGCAAAAGCTTTTGCCCAATGATGATTTGCACGATTTTATTATACGGGAAATTATTTCCCGCCCCGGCCTAAACCGCTATGCGGTGGGCAGGGGGTTTGTCAGCGCGTTAAAAAGTTCTTTGCGGGACTTGGCCGATTCCTTGGCGGAGCCGGAAGTACTGAGGGAACAGCTGCTGTCTTCGTCGGACCCGTGTTTGCAGGAAGACCTTCCCCACTTAACGTGGCTGGTGGAGGTGTACGAGGCGTACCTGCAAGCCACCGCCCAAGTGCCGGGGTACCGTTCGTACGCGCAGTTTTTTTCTTCCGCGTTGGAACAGGCGGAAAATTCGGTTTATTTGGCGTCTTTTTCCCAAATTATTTTTTACGGCTTTTATGATATGACGGGCCGCCAGCTGGAGCTGTTTTCCCGCATAGCGGGGCATTACCCGGTAACGGTTTTCGCCCCGTATGAAAGAGTGCCCGCTTTTTCTTTTGCCCGCAAATTTTTTGAAAGCAATTATATGGGGGCCGGGCAGGTGGAAGAATGCCCGGCGGAGCCAGGCGCTTTGGGCCCGGCGCGGCAAGCCTTGTTTAACCCCGGGCAAAGCGCGCTATGCCCGGCTTTGCGTTTGGTGCAGGCGCCCGGCGCGCGGGGGGAGGTTTTTTATACCGCCAAACAAATTTTAAAACTGGTGGAAGAAGAGGGGTTTGACTTTTCAGACATTGCCGTAGTGGCCCGATCTGCGGAACCTTACCGCCAAGAAATAGTAAACGTTTTTGAACAAAACGGCATTGCGTTAAACGCCTCTTTTGAGAATTTGCTGGGGGTTACCCCGCTTGGCGTATTTTGTTTGAATTTGTTAACGCTTGCGCAAAACGGCTTTGCGCGTGAAACTATTTTAGCGTTGGTTACTTCTCCTTATTTTAAATACAAAGCGGAGCGTTGGCGCAAGTTGGTAAACGCCTGCCTGGCCAGCCGGGATTATGCCCAATGGACGGATTTAATCACCCCGCAAACGAAATTTTATGACCCGGACTTTTTAACTTGGCTGGCGGACTGCAAAACCCGCTTGGAGCAATTAAACAAACCCTTGCCGTGGGCGGATTTATGCGCCATGGCCCAGGCTTATTTGCGAAGCAATATAGACGAACTTTCCTTAACGGAAGGGGAAAACGCTTTACTTAGCCAAATATTGCAAACGCTGGAAAGTTTCACCCGCCGCGCCAGCGTACGGCCTATGGCAAAAGAAGGGGAATTTTTACCTGATTTGACGGCCGTTTTGGCCCAAACCCCGGCCGGCGGGGGGGTAAACCATCCCGGCGGGGTAACATTTACGGATGCGCTGTCTTTGCGCGGGCTTTCGTTTAAAGCGGTGTTTGTGTTGGGAATGAATGAAAAAATATTTCCCCGCGTCGTGCCGGAAGACCCCATTTTAAAAGATTATTACCGTTTTGTTCTGCGGGACGGTTTGGGTTATTGGATAAACCAAACGCGGGAGCGGCTGGAAGAGGAAAAACTGTTGTTTTATATTGCGCTTACCGCCGCCAAAGAACGGCTGTTTGTATGCTGGCAGCGTACGGATGGCGAAGGCAAAGAGGCGGTGTTATCCGTTTACGTGGCGGAGTTGGCGCGCGCCTGCGGGGTGGATTTGCATTCCCAGGAAGTGCAGCGCGTCAGCGGGCGCATTTTGGAGCGCCTGGAGTATACGGAAGACGTTTATTTTACCCCGCAGGAAATGGCGGTTTATCTTGCGCTAAGCGGTGAGAAAGACAAAGAAACCCAATTTGAGGAAGCCGGCCTGTTAACCCCTTCTTTAAGCAGGGGGCTTTCCGCCGGCGCTTGTGTATGCACCCGCGGGGATTTAACTCCTTATGACGGAAAAGTACAAAGCGGGGAAGTTATTTTTGCGCGGGCAAACGAAAAAGGTTTTTCCGCCTCGGCGTTAATGATGTTGGCTTCCTGCCCCATGCGTTATTTTTTGTCCCGGGCTCTAGGGCTGGGCGAGCCGGAAGAAGCGCTCAGCCGGCAGGAGCTGGCCCCCAACCTGCGCGGCAGCGCCTATCATGAGGTGCTGGCTGCTTTTTATGGGGAACTGGTAAAAACCGGCGCTTTGCACCAGTTATTTGCAGACGGCCTGCGCGCGCAGCTTAAAAAAACGCTTTTTTCCCTGTACCCGCCAAACGCTTATAAACGCTTTGGCATTTATCCGGTTATTTGGGATTTAATTTTAGAAGACATACAATTCGCTTTGGAAGAATTCGTCCTTGCGGATACCGCCCAGCTGGAGGGGCTTGTTCCCTCTTATTTTGAGCGGGAACTGGTAGGCCTTTACCGGCCGGATTCTTCTATTTCTTTGCGTTTAAAAGGCATTTTGGACCGTGTGGATACGGACCCTTCCCGCAAACTTTACCGCGTGTGTGATTACAAGTCCGGCCGCAAGGCGGGCAAATCTTTGGCGCAGGATATACTTAAAAAACGCATTTTTCAGCCTTTTTTATACGTGTTATTGGCGCAGCAGTGGGAGCCTCTTAAAGGGTGGCAGAGCGCGGGTTCTTGTTTAATGTCCATTAATAAGGGGTATCAGCGCAAAGATTTAACCCCGCAGGAGTTTGAGGCTTTAAAGCCGGCGGCGGACGCGTTTTTCGCGCGTTTGGCCCGTTTGGTAAAAGAAGGGGATTTTTATTTGCACCCGGCGGCGGACTGCCAATACTGCGGTTACGCGGCCGTTTGCCGCAAAGACGCTTTTAGAATGCGCCAGCGCGCCCTGCGTTGTACGGCGGCTAAGGAAGTAGAGGAGAAAATACCCGCATGATTTCAGAAGACCGCACCAAAGTGCAAATCCTGCTTGGGGTAAATATGGTGGTGGAGGCCGGCGCCGGAACCGGTAAAACCACTTTGCTTATTGACCGGCTTTGTTTGGCTTTGGTGGCGCAAAACATTCCCGCGCCGCGTTTAGTGGCTTTAACTTTTACGGAAAAAGCCGCCGCGGAAATTAAAACCCGTTTAATTTTTAAATTACAGCGTTTGGCTTTCTGCGTACAAAACAACCAAGAGGACCGCACCCTCTCTTTGCTGCGGGAGCATTTTGCCGTAAAAGAGGAAGATATTCTGTCACGCAGCCAGCAGGCTTTGGCTTTGCTGGACCGCAGCTCCATAGGCACCATACACGGTTTTTGTGCCGATATTTTGCGCGCCTACCCGCTGGAAGCCGGTCTTTCCCCCAATGCGCAAATTGATACGGGCACGCGCGCGGCGCGCTTGTTTGACGCGGCCTGGAATACTTTTTTAGATGAGCAGCTGGGCGTAAACGCGCCCCGCGCACAGGAGTGGAAAAGCGTTCTTTCCCGCGTTAGTCTTGCCGATTTAAGAAACTTTGCCCGGCAGCTTTGCAGCGGGCGCATAGAAAAGTACGATTATTTCTCCCATGCGGACATGCTGGCTAAAATTTGTTTGCAAAAAGCGGCCCGCGCGCAAGAAATGGCGGCGTATTTTTCCCAGGGGGTAAAAACCCCCCGCAAGGCGGAAAAAATGCTTTTGTTAAGCGCGCGGGAACTTAACCGGGCGGCGCTTTATTTGCAAGGCAAAGACCCCGGCCCCGCTTTGGAAGAAGAAATTGATTTTTCCGGCAAGGCCCCAAAAGGCTGGGACGAAGAAAGTTTTGAAGAGGCGGAATCTTTGGCGGATTTCGCCCAAAAGGCGGCTCCCCAAAACCAACAGGTTTTCCGCGCTGCGCTTTCTTTGGTGCAGCCGCTGGTTGAGCTGGTGCGCCAGAGTTTAGCGCAGGAGGGCGTGTTAAGCTTTGATGATTTAATTGTTAAAACCCGCAATTTGCTTGAGCATAATTTTGCCGTGCGCCGCCGCCTGAAAGAAGATTACGACGCTTTGTTTATTGATGAATTCCAGGATACGGACCCCGTCCAGGGGGAGATGCTCCTTTTCCTGGCGGAGGAAAAAACCTCCCACGCCGCCCGCTGGCAGGATGTGCGCTTGGCCCCCGGCAAATTATTTGTGGTGGGGGACCCCAAACAATCCATTTACCGCTTCCGCGGGGCGGACATCACCGCTTATGAATTGTTTACCGATTTGATTTTAAAACAAGGCGGGCAAAAATGTTTTTTGCAAAAGAATTTCCGCAGTGAAGCGGAAATTATAGACGCGGCCAACGCCGTTTGCGGGCGCGTTATGGTGCAAAGCGCGGCGTTTCAGCCGGCGTATGTGCCTATTTTTACGGATAAAACCGCCCGTACGGGCGCGGTGGAATTAGCCGTGGTGGACGGGGGGGATAAAACCCCGCTGGCGGACGACCTGCGCCGCAATCAGGCCCAGTTTATAGCGGATTGGATTTGCGCCCATGTGGGCAAGATGACGCTTTCCAACGGCAAAAAACTGGCGTATGGGGATATCGCGCTTTTATCCCGCGCGTCCACCTCTCAGGAATTTTATTTGGACGCTCTGCGCCGCAGCGGCATTAAATTTAATGTAGAGGAAGATAAACATTTTTACCAAAACCAGGAAGTCAGTGATTTTTTAAACCTGCTTCGGGTAATAGATGACCCGGATGACAAAATTTCTTTGGCGGGGCTTTTGCGCGGGCCGCTGGGCGCGTTTACGGATGAGGAAATTTTCCAGTTTTCCCAACGGGGGGAGCTGAACGTTTTTGCCAAAACCCAGAGTGAAGAGCTAAATAATTTTTACCGTTTAATTCGTTCGTTTATCGCGCGCGCCGGGCGCGTGCCGCTGGAGCAGTTGCTGCAAGCCGTCAAGAAGGAAACTTTCCTGTTGCCGCTTTGTGCTATGGCTTATGACGGGGAAAGGACTCTTTCCAACCTGGAAAAATTATGCGCCTTGGCGGGGGGATACGCCCAGCAAGCCCCGGTTACGCTGGGGCAGTTTTTGGCGCAGGCCCAGCAGTTGATAGAAGAAGAACCGGAGCGGCTGAAAGGCGTCGTCAGCGATGAGGCGCTGGATGCGGTTTGTGTCACCACGGTGCATAAATCCAAAGGGTTGGAATTCCCGGTGGTGATTTTCGCGGATGTTTCCCGCAAAGAATCTTATTCTCCCACCCAACGGGCGCAGCATATTTATTCCTGGCAGTATGATATGCACGGGCTTCGCGTCGGAAATGTGTGTGACGTAAATTTGGCGTTTTTGGAAGAAGAACAAAAAAAGCACGCCCGCTGTGAAGAAGTTCGCGTGTTGTATGTGGCGCTTACGCGCGCCAAAGAAAAATTGTTAATAGCGGGCAATTTATCCGGCAACGCTAAAACCCCGGCCGCCGCTTTTGTGGCAGCGGGTTTATACCCGCACGAGGACAACCGCCCCGCCCAAATGCAGCGGGAACTTTTAAGCGTGCCGGTGCGTTATATTGCTTATCGCCCGCCGGAAGAATTTATTTATCAGGCTGTTGGGCCCTCAGCGCATAGCCAAAGCGGAGCCCAGCTCGCGCGCTGGAAACAGGCGCGCGCCGCGCGGGAAACGCGCTACGCTTTAGCTTGCGCGCGCAAGGGAACGCTTGCCCCCAGCCATTTGGAGGGGGATTCTCTCCCTTCCCACCAGCAGGCCATGGCTTTGGGCAGTTTAACCCATAAAACGCTGGAATTGTATTTGGCGGATAAAGAGCGTAATTTAGCCCGCGCTTTGGCGCGCGCCGCGGCGCTGTTGCAGGCGGACGAATCCTTACAGCAAGAGGCTTGCCTGCTGGCGGAGAATTTTATTTCATGCGAGGCGTTTGCCCCGTTTTTGCAGGCCCAGCTGGTTGGCTCTGAAATCCCTTTTACGTTTATCAATGAGGACGGGCAAACCGTATCGGGCGAGATGGACGCCCTGGTCCGCACGCCCGAAGGGTTGTGGCTGGCTGATTATAAGACGGACGTGGTGGAGGGGGATTTGCAAACCGCCGCTTTAAAATACGCGCCCCAGCTAGATATGTACCGCCGGGCGGTGGAAAAATTATTTCCCGGCGTTGCGCTGCGCCGCACGGTGTTTTTTGTGCGGCGGTTTGCGGGGGTGGATTTATAAAAGCTAAAATAAATAAAACACTTTTGGAGGTTGTATTATGTTTGATAAGTTGGGACAGTTAAAAGATTTGTGGAAATTAAAAAGCCAAATGGAAGAATTAAAAAAACGCTTGGACGGCATGGTGGTTAAAGCGCAAGGCCCCAAACATTTGGTGGAAATCACCATTTCCGGCTCCCAGGAAATTAAAGAAGTAAAACTGGCTGAAACGTATAAAGAAGTTACCCCGGCCGAACTGGGGGAAGAAATCAAAGCCGCCGTTAACAAAGCCGTGCGTGATTCCCAATCCATGGCCGCGCAAGCCATGGGCGGGATGGCCGGCTTAACCATGCCGCAGGCATAAATATATGAACGCGCACCCCGTGGTGGCGGTGTTTGGCGTATCGCAAGAGCCTGCCAAATACGGTCATAAAATTTTTAAAACATTGCAAGCCAAAGGCTTTACGGTATTTGGCATTAACCCAAAGGGCGGGCAGATTTTAGGAGCCCCGCTATATATATGTTTGGCTGATTTGCCCCAGCGGGCGCATACGGCCATTATGGTTATTCCTCCGGCGGCTTTGCCGCAGGCCGTGCGGCAATGTATAGACGGGGGAGTAAAAGAGATTTGGTTTCAGCCCGGCGCGCAGTCCCAAGAGGCTTATGATTTGGCCGTGCAGGCCGGCATTGCCGCGCAAGACGGTTGTTTTATGGCGGAAAACGGTTTGTGGTAATGCAATACGCGGCGTTGGCAAATACGGGGATACACCTTTCACGCATTGGGCTGGGTACCTGGGCCATGGGCGGCGGGAGCGATTGGGGCCCGGCCGATGACGCCCAGTCCGTCAGCGCGGTGCACGCCGCGCTGGACAGTGGCGTAAACTGGATAGACACCGCCCCCATTTACGGCTTAGGCCATAGCGAAGAAGTGCTGGGCCAAGCCTTGCAAGGCCGCCGCCACCAGGTTTTTTTGGCTACCAAATGCGGGTTGGTGCGTTTTGCCAAAGGGATTAACCATTGGCTTAAGCCTGATTCCATACGCCGGGAGCTGGAAGACTCCCTGCGCCGCCTGCAAACCGATTACATTGATTTATATCAAATCCACTGGCCGGACCCGGCCACCCCGCTGGAAGACGCGTTGCAAGAACTTTCCCGTTTAAAAACGTCCGGCAAAATACGTTTTATAGGCGTGTGTAATTTTCCGCCGGATTTACTTCGCCGAGCGTGCTCCGTGGCGGAGATTTCCTGCGTGCAGGGCGCTTATTCTTTGCTGGATACGCAAAAAGCCCGGGCGCTTATGCCTTTGTTGCGGGAGAAAAACCTGTCTTTTTTGGCATACGGCGCGTTGGGTGGGGGAATACTAAGCGCTAAATATAAAAAAGAAGCCAATATCCGCCGTGCGGACGCCAGAAGCTATTTTTACCGTTTTTACAAAGGGGAAAATTTTTACCGCAGTTGTCAATTCGTGCAGCGCATTAACCAACTAGCTGAGCGCGACGGCGTTCCGCCCGCGCATATCGCCTTGGGCTGGGTGTTGCATATGCCCGGGGTAACCAGCGTATTAGCCGGGGCCAGAACGGCGCAGCAGGCGGCACAAAACGCCGCGGCGGTTGGGTGGGAACCTAAACCCGGGGATTTGGAATTTTTGGAGGGAAACCATGGGGCCCGTTGATATTGCAAACTATTTATCCGTTGTACTGCCCGGGCTGGGCATTAATAAAATGCGGGAGCTGGTGCGGCTTTTGTATGAAATCGCCCAGCGCGACGGCGCCCCCTTGCCCCAAATTCTTCCCCAAGAAGAAAAATGGAATTTTGAAAAAGCCAAAACCCATTTGTTAAAAAAACGCTATCCCGTTAATTTTAAAACGGCCGCGCGCAACCGTTTTTATTTGCCCAAGCTGGAGCTGGACCCGGCCCTCCGGGCGGATTTAACTCCGCGCCCCTTTTATCCCAAAACGGTGTATATAGAAGAAAGCGCGCAAAATACGCCGCTGGCCGCGCGCGTGCGGGAGTTGTTTCCCAACGCCCGTTTTGAGTTAACGGACGGCAAAACCCAAGTGGGCAGCCCCCATTTTTCCCGCCGTACGGAAACGCTGCTTATCCACCGTGAAAAATATGATTTTTTAAAACCTTGCCCCTGCAGCTGTGCGGCCGCGGGCTGCGGGTACAATTTAATCAATTTGGGGTTTGGCTGCCGGTTTGAGTGTGAATATTGTTTCCTGCAGCAATACCAAAATTTACACGCTGTTTTGTTGCCGGCCAATGTGGAAGAATTTTTGGCAAAAATAGACACGGCTTCTTTTAATAAAGGACCGTTTGACCGCCCCCGCATCGGCAGCGGGGAATTTACGGACTCGCTGGTATTTGACCACATTACCCAGTACAGCCGGCAAATAGTGCCTTTCTTTCGGGCGCGCCCGCATTTACAGTTTGAGTTTAAGACCAAAAGCGTAAATATTGAGGGCCTTTTGCAGGCGGGCGGAGCGGAAAACGTGGTTGCGGCGTGGTCCGTCAACGCGCAGCCCGTTATTCAAACGGCGGAACATTTTACCCCGTCTTTGCAGGAACGCCTGGCGGCCGCGGCCGAGGTGGTAAAAGCCGGTTACCGTACGGCTTTTCATTTTGACCCGGTAATCGTTTATGACGGCTGGAAACAAGACTACGCCCAAACGGTAGAGGCCCTTGCCCAAGCCGTTCCCGCGGACAAAGTGGCCTGGATTAGCGTGGGCACGCTGCGCTTTAGCCGGGAACTGAAGAAAATGATGGAAACCCGCTTTCCGAACGGCAAATTGTTGGACGGAGAATTCCTGCTGGATTTTGACGGCAAAATGCGCTACGGGGACGGGCAGCGCCTGGAAGTATACCGTTATTTTGTGCCGCTGTTAAAAAAGGTTTTTCCAAAAACGGTGGTGTATTTATGTATGGAAGACCCCCAAGTGGTAAAAGCCGTCTGCCAAGGATAAATTTCCACAAATAAAAACCCCGGGCGTTTGGCCCGGGGTTTTGTTTTGGTAATCTTTAGTCCGCCACTTTGGATAATTCTTCCTGAAACTGAACTTCCAAGTCCGGCCCGTACCCGTTCCATACTTTTACTAAACGGTGTTTTTTGTCAAACAACATGATGTGCGGAAATCCGGATACGCCCATATTTTGCGCCGCTTGGCGGGCATTATATAAGGCTTTGGTTTTCATTCCGTGTTCTTTTACCACTTCCAGCACGGCGTCTTCATCCGCGTCCGCAAACGCGCCTACTACTACGGCTTTGCCTTCAAACGCTTGGGCCGCCGCGTCCAGCGCCGGCAAAGAGCGTTTGCACCAAGGGCACCAGGTACCCATGAAAGAAATAAGCACAGGTTTGCCTTCTTGTTCGGAGGCTTTCCATATTTCTTCACTTCCGGCCACGGGCAGTTCTATTTCTAATTTAGGCGCTTGGGGCAGTTCTTGTAGGCAGGCGGCCGCAAACAAAGCCAGCACCAACTGGAAAAAGAATTTTTTCATCGTAAATGTCCTTACAGGTAAACTTGAAACGGGAAACACACCTCCCGCTCTGTATATGATAGAATACAAAAGATGGATAAAATAATCAATTCGTTGGGGCGTTGGCTGGGTGAGCGGGTGGATATATTAATCATGCCGCGCTTTGGCTCGTCCAAAAAATTTAAAGTGCGCGTCATTACCGTTGTGTTTGCGTTTGCTTTGTGGGTAACGGTAACGGGGATTGGCATATTCTTTTTCATCCGCGCCTACGACTATAACATTACTAAGGCGGACAACCGCCTCATGCGCGTAAAAATGCAGCTTATTTCCGACGAATTGGAACGCGGACGCAAATATTTGGATTTAACCCGTAAAACGGAATCCCAAATGCGGCAAATGTTAGGCATGCCGGGCGGAAAATTTGTTAATATGCCTAAAGGGTGGGAAGAAAAGCAAGAAAAAGCGGATGCCCGCGCCCACGCCATGTTCGGCAAAGATTTGAAAGATTTTGACACGGCGGAATTTGAACAGTATATAGACGAGATTGAAGACACCGCCCAAACCCGCTTGGCCGCCTTTCAGGAAATTGCTTGGTATTACGCCAACGCGCGCGAAGGGCTTCACTCCACGCCGTCTATACGCCCGTCTACGGCGCGTATCAGTTCCGGCTTTGGGTATCGGTTGGATCCGTTTGGCCGCCGCAGCACCAAACGCCACAACGGGTTGGATTTTGCCGGCAAGCCGGACAGCCCCATCATGGTCACCGCGGACGGCGTGGTGCGCCATACGGGCTGGGTAAACGGTTATGGGCAGGCCGTGTTGGTGGACCATGGGTTTGGTTATTCCACTTTGTATGCGCATACAACGGGTATTCGCGTAAAAGCGGGTGACGTGGTAAAACGCGGGCAGACCATTGCCACCATGGGTTCCAGCGGGCGTTCCACGGGGACGCACCTGCATTATGAGGTGTGGAAAGACGGGCAGCCTGTCAATCCGCGCAACTATTTTAAATAATTTTAGGAGGATTATATGGGTTTTTTAAAGAAAGATTCCGATTTTGAATCCGGCGAACATTTTTCCATCGTCAGCGCCGAATGTTATTTCCAGGGTACGCTTAGCGTGCAGGGTTCCCTGCGCGTGGACGGACGCCTGGAAGGCGCGGTGGATAACGCCCGCCACGTCATTGTGGGTGACGGCGGACGCATTGCCGGGGACGTTACCGCCCAAGTGGTAGTATGCGGCGGGGAAATTGAAGGAAACATTTGCGCGGATATGTTGGAAGTGTTGGCCAAATCCCGCATTAAGGGAGACATCCGCGCCAAAAAAATGATTGTGGAAGAAGGCGCCCGCATTGAGGGACATTGCGCCATTGGCGGGGAAGAGGAAATTTCCGAAACGGACTCCTTGCCTCAAAAATAAATACCGGAGCGTGCAAAAACATGATATCTTTTCTAATCAAGTATAAAAAAAGCATTTTAATTATCACCTTGGCCTTTTTTATAGGAAGTATTGTTTATTTAGGGCTGGATTCTTACCGCCAGGGCGCTTTTAGCACCACGGCCGCCAGCGTGGGCGGAACGGATATTTCTTACCGCACCCTTTATAAAATGTCGGAAGACCGCGCCAGCATGCTGCGCAACCAAGGGGTGGACGTAGATGAAAACCTGATGAAGTTCATTACGCAACAGACGCTGTCCGCCTTGATTAGCGAAGAAGTATTAAACCAAGCCGCGCAGAACATCGGCCTGCACGTGGCGGATTATGAAATCGCTTACGATATCCAAACCGCCCCGCAATTTAACGCCGGCGGCCAATTTAACCGCATCGCGTATGAATATGCGTTAAAGCATTCTTTGGGTATGACGCCTGCCGAGTTTGAATCCCAGCTGCGCAAAACCAAACTGGCGGACCGTTTCCGCGGGGTATTGTATTCCCATTATAAACTGACTCCGGAAGAAATAAAATATTCCTATAAAATACAACATGGGAATATGAAAGATTTTGAAAAAAATAAAGAGGAATTTGCTTCCGCCTTGTTAGATACCAAAATGGAAACGGCCCAACAAGCGTTTTTTGACCAGTTCAATAATGAAGTGGAAATTAAAACTTATTTGAAATAGGATTTCTTGTGAATAACGATGTATTGGTTGTAGGTTCTGTTGCTTTTGACACAGTGGAAAATGCCAACGGCCACGCCCGGTGCGTGCTGGGCGGAGCGGCCAGTTATTCCTCCCTGTGCGCCAGTTATTTTGCCAAGCCCTCTATTGTGGCCGTGGTAGGTACGGATTTTACTTCCGCCTACCGCCAGCCTTTTGTGCGCCGGAAGGTGGATTTGTCCGGCCTGCAGGTAAAAGAGGGCAAAACTTTCCACTGGGGCGGGGAGTATGATAAAGACTTCAATACCGCCATTACCAAATTTACGGATTTGAACGTCTTTCAAGATTTTGAGCCCCGTTTAACGGAAAAACAAAAAAACGCTTCCGCCGTGTTTTTGGCTAATATTGACCCGGTGCAGCAGCTTTCCGTATTAAAACAGGTAAAAAAACCCCGTTTTATTGCGTGCGACACCATGAATTATTGGATCTCTTCCAAAAAGAAGGACTTGCTTAAAGTAGTAAAGAAGATAGATATTTTGTTTTTAAACGAAACGGAAGCCCGGCTGCTTACCGGGGAATATAATTTGCTTCAAGCCGGTAAATGGCTTTTAAAACAAGGCGTAAAGTACGTTATTATTAAGCTGGGGTCCAACGGTTCCATGCTGGTAAGCAAAAAATGCACGGCGCAGCTGCCCCCGTTTATTTTGCAGCACGTGCATGACACCACCGGCGCGGGAGACACCTTTGGCGGCGGGTTTACCGGCTATTTGGCCAGCGTAAAAAATTGGGATAACCCGCTTGAAATAAAACGCGCCATGATGATTGGCAACGTGATGGCCTCTTTTACGATAGAATCCTTCAGCGTTACGCGGCTTGCCTCCCTGACCAAGCGGGAGATTAACAAACGCTTAAAAGATTATGTAAAAATGCTGCAGTTCTGAAGTAATTTTTGATGTATGTTTTTATGTGGCCCGCCGGAAATGGCGGGCCATATTTTTACCAGAGAATAAGGGGGCAGAAAACTGGCTCAAAATAAGAAAAATCTTAATAATACTTTTCATAAAGGATGTGTTTTGTTACAATATATATCCGCGCCGCTTGCGGGGCGGATACTCAAATAAGGAGAAAAGCATGTATAAAAAAATACTGTTAAGCATGATGGGGGTTGTGTTGGCCGCGGCTGTGGTTTTTGCGTCCGATACGTTAAAAATACGCGCTAGCCAGGATTATATTTCCACGGAAGCGGAAATTGCGCAACCTTTTAATACATTAGTGGTAAACGGAGATATTGATGTGGTTTTTGATCAGCAGGAAGAGGTATCTGCCCGGATTTACGGTTCCGAAAACTTGGTGAAATTAGTGCGCGTCAATGTGAATAAAGGGGCCCTTTATATTGGTTTTGACCAGCCGGTTATTATCCGCGGGCGCAAAGATTTGCAGGTGCGGGTAACCGGGCCGGAGCTTTCCAAAATTGTAACGTCAGATAAAGGGGAAGTGGAAATTCCCCGCGGGCTCATAACGCAAGACTTGGAAATAGAAGCTTCTGACCGCGCGGAAGTAAGCTTAAAACGGGTGGAGGCTGGAAACATTTTAGTGAACGCTTCCGGCCGGGCTGACGTGTCTGTGGAGCGCATTTTAAAAGCCAATACGTTAATTGCCCGCTCCAGCGGACATGCCGAGTTGGAATTTAGCGGCGTAGCCGATAAAGTGGAACTGGAAAACCGCAGCCGTGAAGATATTGACGCGGGTGATTTGCGTGCCCAGTTTGTTACCGCTTCGGCTTATGGGTGGGGCGATATTTCTTGCCGCGCCTCGGAAGAATTAACCGCCAGCGCCCACAGCTGGGGGAAAGTGGAATACGAAGGCTTCCCCAAAGAGTTGCATAAATCCGGTAAAACCAACCGCATTGTGCGGGAAGACTAGTTTCTTTTATATTGTCTTATATGGGCGCCCCCGCCTGTTTAGGCGGGGGTTTTTGTATGTTGTGAAAACCCCCAGCTAGGCTGGGGGTTCGGTAAAGGTTTCACCGGTAAGGAAGATAAAAAAACTCCTTTTGTATAATAAATTGCCTGTGTCCGCAGGCAATTTAACAAAAGGAGGTCATTGC